>NZ_JBSIPA010000448.1:0-5248 GCF_053574605.1 Caballeronia sp. M23-90
TGCTTTCCATTGGCCGCGCGGTTGAAGCCGTGCTTGAGACCACCCGATAAACAACGCGATAGAATTCCGTCGCCGGATGCGCATCTTCAGGTGCTTTTTTCTCGAACCAACCGGAAATATGAATAATGCACTGATCTTGCGCAATCCGTCGGTCTTCAATTTCCTCGATAGTTGCGCGTTGTCACTGCCTTGCCATCCACGTCGCGAAGCTCCAGTCGGCCTGATGTTGGCCGGCGCGCCATTTGGCGACGACGCGCTGCTTTCCATTGGCCGCGCGGTTGAAGCCGTGCTTGAGACCACCCGATAAACAACGCGATAGAATTCCGTCGCCGGATGCGCATCTTCAGGTGCTTTTTTCTCGAACCAACCGGAAATATGAATAATTCATTGAATCACTTCACCATGCACGGGGACGATCGCGCAATTCGCCGCGAACGGCGGCTACTGGTCCTGCTTGCGCTGATAAGCCTGGCACTGGTCGGCGGCGCGCTTTATCTGCAGTTCGTGAAAGGTGAAGATCCCTGCCCGCTCTGCATCATCCAGCGTTATTTTTTCGTGCTGATCGCGGTATTTGCGCTGCTTGGCGCGTCGTTCAGAGGTTGGCGCGGGATCGCGCTGCTCGAGGTGCTCGTCGTCCTCTCAGCGCTGGGCGGCGCGGTCGCTTCCGCGCGGCACGTCTATGTCCAGGCGCATCCGGGTTTCAGTTGCGGTTTCGATGCGCTGCAACCCCTTGTGGATTCCCTGCCGCCCGCGCAGTGGCTGCCGCAGGTGTTCAAGGTCGCAGGCTTGTGCGAGACGCCGTACCCGCCAATTCTCGGACTTTCGCTTCCGCAGTGGGGCCTGATCGGGTTCACTGTAATGTTTCTGGCCGTCGCCGGAAGTTTGTGGTCCAAACGCAGGCTGCGAGCCTGATAAACGGGCCTCGGCGCTGGCCCCGTGTTTCGCCGAGCCCTTGAACTCCCCGAACCGCGTCAGCCAAGCAAATCCGGCCGCTCCAGGCCGCTGCGCCTCGAATCCGGGGCTTTCCCCCTCGCCCCGGATCACCCGCGTCGCCGAACGCGTTCCGCCCTCATTCGGCTCCTCGCATGATCTGGATACGCTCACCGGAATCTTTTCAAGATATTGCGGTGATATCTTGTTTCATGGATGGCGATCCACGTGCGCTCTTCGGCCGGACTTTCAAAGCCGATTTCGCGTAACGCGCGCCTGATCCGCAATGTCTCGGACTTCTATATGACAACGCAAACCATCCGGTTTTTTCAGCACGGCGCAATCCGCGAAGTGCTTGATGCACCCGCCACCCGCACCGTGCTGCAGCATTTGCGCGAACACGACCAATGCACCGGCACCAAGGAAGGCTGCGCCGAGGGCGATTGTGGCGCGTGCACGGTGGTTATCGGTGAACTGGATGGCGACGGGCAACCGCAGCTCAAGGCGGTCAACGCCTGCATCCAGCTCATGCCGACGCTCGATGGCCGCGCGCTTTTCACCGTCGAAGATCTGCGCGAGAAGGACGGCACGCTGCATCCCGTCCAGCAGGCCATGGTCGATTGCCACGGTTCGCAATGCGGCTTCTGCACACCGGGTTTCGTGATGTCGATGTGGGCGCTCTACCAGAATCAGCCCAGCGACGCCGGCATGCCCACCCGCGACGAAATCAACGCCGCCCTCTCCGGCAATCTCTGCCGGTGCACGGGGTATCGGCCGATCGTGGACGCTTCGCAGAAAATGTTCGAATATCCGCGCTCGGCGCTCGACCGCGAGACGCTCAAAGAGCAACTCCAATCCATCCAGCGCAAGTACACGTTCGAATACACGGCGCCCGACGCACGCGGCGCCGCGTTCGGCCGTCCGACCTTCTACGCGCCGGTGACGCTCGCGGAGTTCGGCCGCCTTCGCGCCGAACACCCGGACGCAAGGATTCTTGCCGGCAGCACGGACATCGGCTTGTGGATCACCAAGCAATTCCGCAATCTCGGCGATATCCTCTTCATTGGCAATGTGGCCGAGTTGAAGTCCATCACGCGCGATGCTCAATGGCTCACCGTTGGCGCGGCGGCGTCGCTGGAAGATGCGTATGGCGCGCTCTCGTCCATTTACCCGGAACTCGCGGAGATGTGGACGCGCTTCGCATCGCGGCCGATCCGCAACGCCGGCACGCTCGGCGGGAATGTCGCGAACGGTTCGCCCATCGGCGATTCCATGCCTGCGCTGATCGCGCTCGACGCCGATATCGTGCTGCAGCGTGCGATGAAAACCCGCTCGATGCCGCTCGACAAGTTCTATCTCGGCTATCAGAAATCCGCGCTCGAACCGGGCGAGTTCGTGGCGGCGATCCGTGTGCCGCTGCCATCGGCGAAATTGCGTTTCCGCACTTACAAGGTCTCGAAGCGCTACGACTCGGACATCTCGGCCGTGTGCGCGGCGTTCGCGGTGACGCTCGATGGCACCCGTGTCACCGCCGCGCGATTCGCGTTCGGCGGCATGGCGGCAACGCCGAAGCGGGCATCGAATGCCGAAGCCGTCCTGGTGAATCAGGAGTGGAACGAGGCGAACGTCCAGGCCGCCATGCAGGCGCTGGACGTCGACTTCCAGCCGCTCACCGACATGCGTGCGTCGAGCGCCTACAGAAGCAAAGTGGCGCGCAACGTGCTCTGGCGTTTCTTCCTGGAAACGCGCGAGAACGAGCCGCTCGCACTCCACGACGTCAACGCGTTCGCGTTCGACACGCAATAAGCGGATCTTTCACAATCCGCATAAACGCAGCACCACAAGCATCAAGGACCACGCGATGAACAAGCGTACCGATCCCCTCCTCGACAGCGCCGCCGACAGCGAAATCACGGCGCGCACCGGTGAAACCTTCGACGCGCCATCGGCGAAAAAGCCGGAGGGAGCCGCGATCGGCGTCGGCTTGCCGCACGAATCGGCGCACCTGCATGTAAGCGGCGAAGCCACGTATGTGGATGACATCGGCGAGGTGCGCGGCACCTTGCACGCGGCGCTCGGCCTGTCGCGGCATGCGCATGCGCGCATCGTGTCGATCAACCTCGATCTCGTTCTTGCCGCGCCCGGCGTGATCGCCGTCTTTACCGCCGACGACATCCCAGGCGAGAACAATTGCGGCCCCGTGCTGCACGACGACCCGATCCTCGCCAAAGACGAAGTGCATTACCTCGGGCAGCCGGTGTTTGCGGTTATCGCGGAAACGCACGATCTGGCGCGCCGCGCTGCCGCGCTCGCCAAAAGCGAAGAAGTGATCCGGTACGAACCGCTCGAAGCGATTCTCACGCCGCGCGATGCCAAGGCGAAGAAGGAATTCGTGTTGCCGCCGCTGCATTTGAAACGTGGCGATCCGGATGGAAAGATGGCGGCGGCGAAGCACCGGCTCCAGGGTGAATTCGAAGTCGGCGGACAGGAGCAGTTCTATCTGGAAGGGCAGATTGCGTACGCTATCCCGAAGGAACATGACTCCATCCTCGTCTATAGCTCGACGCAGCATCCGAGCGAAATGCAGCATCTGGTCGCGCACATGCTCGACTGGCCCACGCACAACGTCCAGTGCGAATGCCGCAGGATGGGCGGTGGATTCGGCGGCAAGGAATCGCAATCGGGGATCTTTGCGTGCATCGCGTCGCTGGCCGCGCATTTGCTGCATAAACCCGTGAAACTGCGGGCCGATCGCGACGACGATTTCATGATCACCGGCAAGCGCCACGACGCCGTCTACACCTACGAAGCCGGCTTCGATGACGACGGCCGTCTGCAAGGCGCGCGCGTGGAAATCGCATTGCGCGCAGGTTATTCGGCGGATTTGTCGGGCGCCGTGGCGACACGCGCGGTCTGCCATTTCGATAACGCGTACTTCTTGAAAGACGTCGATATCACCGCGCTGTGCTGCCGCACGAACACGCAGTCGAACACGGCATTTCGCGGCTTCGGCGGTCCGCAAGGCGCGCTCGTGATGGAAGTCTTGATGGATGAAATCGCGCACCGGTTGAAGCGCGATCCCGTCGATGTGCGTCGCGTGAACTACTACGGCATCGGCGAGCGCAACGTCACGCCGTATGGCCAGACCGTCGAAGACAACGTGCTTCAACCTCTGACCGATGAACTGATTACAACGAGCGCTTATGTGCAGCGGCGCCGTGCGATTGCCGCATTCAACGCGACGAGTCCCGTGCTCAAGCGCGGCATTGCGTTCACGCCGGTGAAGTTCGGCATCTCGTTCAACGTGCCGTTCCTGAACCAGGCCGGCGCGCTCGTGCATGTCTACAAGGACGGCTCCGCGCTCGTGAATCACGGCGGCACGGAAATGGGCCAGGGCTTGAACACAAAGGTCGCGCAGGTCGTGGCGAATGCATTGGGCGTGGCGTTATCGCGAGTTCGCGTGACGGCGACCGATACCTCCAAGGTCGTGAATACATCGGCGACGGCGGCATCGACGGGAAGCGATTTGAACGGTAAAGCGGCCGAAGCCGCCGCGCTCACCGTTCGCGCACGGCTCGCGGAACTGGCGGCAAGACAACTCGGCGGACGTCCGGAAGACGTGCGTTTCCACAATGGCGTGGTGGAATCGAACGGTGGCCAGATGCCCTTCGATCAACTCGTCGCGGCTGCTTATCTCGCGCGTGTCCAGTTGTGGTCCGATGGTTTCTACGCCACGCCCAAGGTCAACTGGGATTCGAAAACGCTGACCGGCCAGCCGTTTTACTATTTCGCGTACGGCGCGGCGATTTCGGAAGTGGTCGTGGACACGCTGACCGGCGAATGGCGTTTGCTACGCGCCGATATCCTCCACGACGCGGGCCAGTCGATCAACCCATCGCTCGATATCGGTCAGGTGGAAGGCGGCTTCGTGCAAGGCATGGGCTGGCTCACGACCGAAGAACTCTGGTGGAACCGCGATGGCCGCCTGATGACACACGCGCCGTCCACTTACAAGATTCCATCGGTGAGCGATATTCCTGCCGCGATGAACGTGAAGCTCTTCGAGAACCAGAACGTCGAGCCGACCGTGTTCCGTTCAAAGGCCGTAGGCGAGCCGCCGCTGCTGCTCGGGTTTTCGGTGTTGCTCGCGATTCGCGCGGCCATCGCGTCGACTGCACCCGATTCCATCGATGAGCGATATTCCTGCCGCGATGAACGTGAAGCTCTTCGAGAACCAGAACGTCGAGCCGACCGTGTTCCGTTCAAAGGCCGTAGGCGAGCCGCCGCTGCTGCTCGGGTTTTCGGTGTTGCTCGCGAT
>NZ_JBSIPA010000449.1:0-5149 GCF_053574605.1 Caballeronia sp. M23-90
GACGAACTCGCCGCAGCGCGCGATGCGGCCGAAGCGGCTTCGCGTGCAAAGGACGATTTCCTCGCGATGATGAGTCACGAAATCCGTACACCGATGAACGGTGTGCTCGGGCTCGTGGAAGTCTTCGAGACCACGCCGCTCAATCCGGACCAGTCGCAGATGCTCGGCATGATCCAGGATTCGGCGAGCGCGCTGCTGCAGATCCTCGATGACCTGCTCGACTATTCGAAGATCGAGGCGGGGCGGTTGACCATCGAATCGATGCCGATCGATTTGCGCGAACTCGTCGATAACGCCGTCGGCCTGCTCGCCGGACGCGCGCACGAAAAGGGTCTGCGCGTGCGTGCTGCCGTGTCGCCGGATGTCGCCGCAAGTCTGCGCGGCGACAGCGTGCGCTTGCGCCAGGTGTTGTTCAACTTGCTGAGCAACGCCATCAAGTTCACGATGAAAGGCGACGTCGCCTTATCGGTGAATATGGTTGCAAGCGCACGCGGTGTGCAGACGGTCGAATTGAGCGTGGAGGACACCGGCATTGGCATTGCAGCCGACGCCCAGGCAAGCCTTTTCGAACCCTTCGTGCAAGCTGAAACGTCCACCACTCGACGCTTCGGCGGCACGGGGCTTGGCCTCACGATCTGCCACAAACTCGTCGAACTGATGGGCGGAACGCTCGAGCTGAAAAGCGAGTTGGGTGTCGGCACGAAGATGACCGTTCGTCTGAGCATGCCGGTGGAAACGACCAGTTATCAGATCGGCGGAATGCGCGGCAAGCGCGGCATCATTGCAATCGATGACCCACGCGTGGCCCGTGCACTCGTGGATTATGGGCAGGCGCTCGGCCTCGAACTCAAGATTCATTCTCGCGATGACGCCGCGTTGCGCGATCCGCAAACATTCTATGGTATCGACCTGGTGTTCCTCAGCGATACACACGGGGAAGCGCTGCCGTTGAAAACGCAGGTGATCCACGTCACGGAGAAGCCCAAGCCGACGGGATATCGCATTCTCGAAAACGACATTCGCGTGAGCGTGAATCCGATTTCATGGCGGGGTCTCGGCGCCGCGTGCGTCGCCGCGCTGACAGGCTTGCCGCAGATTGCGTCGCGCGCCACACGCAGTACTGATACAAACATGGAAGCGCCCGATCGCGACCGCGCGATTCGCGCGGGACGGCTTGTGCTCGTGGCAGAGGATCATCCGGTGAACCAGGAGTTGATCCGGCATCAGTTGTCGCTGCTTGGATTTGCCTGCGACATCGTGCCCGATGGCGTGGAAGCGCTTGCTGCACTGAAGCATGGGCATTACGGCTACCTCATCACCGACTGCCATATGCCCAACATGACCGGCTACGAGCTGGCCCGGCGTGTGCGGGCGAGCGAACTGGGCTTGTCGAAGAGACTGCCTATCCTTGGCATCACCGCGAGCACCGCGCCGGAGGAACTGTCCATGTGCCGCGATGCAGGCATGGACGATTGCTTTGTCAAGCCGACCCGTCTCGCCACATTGCGCGATCACTTGAACCGATGGCGCGTGATGGAAAACTCGTCGGCTGCGCCGCAGCCCGATGGAACTGCGGAGCCGCAATCCGCTGCGGGCCCGGACACGGCGACCACTGAAAGCGATGAACTCAATCTCGGCTATATGACGCAACTGTGGGGCAGCGAGACGACCGTTAAGGCGTTGCTCGATGCGTTTGCATCGTCATTTCGCGATGATCTGGAAACGCTCAGGTCATTGCTCGACAACGGCGGTTCGGTCGCACGATTGCGGGAATGGCATCACCGGGTGATCGGGGCGGCGAGCGTGCTGCAGTACCGGCCATTACAGGTGGCGCTCGATACCTTCCGTCGCGATCTTCTCGACAAACCGGCCACGCGCCGGAACGAAGATGGCGCGGTGCTGATCGCACGCTGCGAGGTGCTGCTCGAAATCATAGAAGGGCAGTGCGCGGCAATGGCGTGAAACGTGTTGCTCGTCATCATGTGCGAAGAGCAAACAAGCGGGCCGGTTCAACCTTCAGTTGTTGAACCGGCCCGTTTCAAATGATTCCGCGCGGTCAGAACAACGCGCTCACTGCCGTGTCTTTCCTGAAATGCGCGATCGTAAAGTCCACGAACGAACGTGTTTTCGCCGATACATGACGGCGCCCCGGATAGACCAGCGACACTTCCTTGTCGGCGTTGTTTACTGTGTAATCGGTCAGGAGGCGCAGCAGCGTGCCGTCCTTGAGATCGTCGGCAATATGGCTTTCGGGAAGTGCCGTGATGCCCATGCCGGACAGTGCGGCTTGCCGCAGCATTTGCGAATTGTTGACCGTGTAATCCGGGTCGATGACGATATCCTCGTCCTCTCCATTCTCGTTCGTGAACGACCAGGTCGCGCCATGTATATCCGCCGATGGCGACAAGAAAGCGTGCGCCGGCAAATCGCCGGGACGTAACGGTACGCCATGTTTCGATAGATAGGCGGGCGCCGCCACGATCACGGGCGTCACCTTGAACAGCGGCCGGTTGATCAGCGTGCCGCTATTGACCATGCGCGGCACGACTATGCCGACGTCGAAGCCCTCGTCCACCAGATCGACCGGCCGATGCAACAGCGTGAGCCGCAACTTCACGTTCGGAAATGCCTCGCGATAATCACAAAGCAGCGGCGTGAGTCCGAACAGCGAAAACGATGCCGATGCCACGAGCTTCAGCACGCCCGAAGGATCGAACGAAGTTTGCGACACCGTTGATTCAATCGCCTCCACCTGTTCGATGACCGCGCGGCAGCCTTCGGCATATGAGGCGCCCGCTTCGGTAAGTGACACGCTGCGCGTGGTGCGGTTCAGAAGACGCGTGTTGAGATGCGCCTCGAGTAACGCGACGTACCGTGTGATGACCGCGTTCGACAAATCGAGCACGGCGGCAGCCCGGCCGAACGACCCGGTTTCAGCGACCTTCACGAAAACGCGCATGGCTTGCAAATGATTCATTGACTACCGATGC
Source organism: Caballeronia sp. M23-90 (assembly GCF_053574605.1). Lineage (NCBI taxonomy): Bacteria > Pseudomonadati > Pseudomonadota > Betaproteobacteria > Burkholderiales > Burkholderiaceae > Caballeronia > Caballeronia sp. M23-90. The sequence continues at coordinate 2,991 of NZ_JBSIPA010000449.1, forward strand.
TCACAGAGTCACCCCGTTCATGTCATATCGAGGCTGAAAAGTCGTGCGTTGAGTTCCTTCTTCAGTCCACTCACTCGCGTGCGCGATGCTAATCCCGCGAAGTTATCCCGGAAATAGGAATAGGACGAAAGCAGCGGAAAGGGCGTGAGTGTCGTGCGGTTGCTACTGTCGCAACTGTGCAACGCATGCAACTAATTAGGTATCCGGACATTAATTTGAGATAGTGAAATTGCCTGATGCGACAAGCGTTTGCACGATTGAAATCGCTACTTTTCGACTTATTCAAAAAGCCTTTTGTGTGTGCCTTGATGGTTTGCCTAAAAGCCCGCGCCCTAAACTTTGTTCAGCCGAATCGCGGTGTCCGGGAAAAGACCGGAAACGAGTCGCCTTGAAGTCAGACAGGAAGGCGGCGCGTTATGCAACCAGTCGAGTCGACAGACTCATTAAAAGGATCAACCATGAAAAAGACTCTGATCGTCGCGGCCGTAGCCGCTTCTTTTGCGACCGCCGCCAACGCGCAAAGCAGCGTTACGCTGTATGGCCTTATTGATGCCGGCTTTACCTATGTGAACAACGAAAAGTCGGCGAACGCAGACAAAGGCAGCGCTGCAGCGTTCCGCCTGTCGAGCGGTAACATCAACGGCAGCCGTTGGGGCCTGCGCGGTGCTGAAGACCTGGGTGGCGGCATGAAGGCCATCTTCACGTTGGAGAACGGTTTCAACATCGGCACCGGCGCTTCGCAACAAGGCGGTCGTGAGTTCGGCCGTCAGGCGTATGTCGGTATTTCGACGGCTCAGTTCGGTACGGTGACGTTGGGTCGCCAGTATGACTCGGTGGTCGACTATGTCGCGCCGTTGACGGCTAACGGCAGCTGGGGCGGTACGTATTTCTCCCATCCGTTCGACAACGACAACACGGACAACTCGTTCCGCGTGAACAACTCGGTCAAGTACCAGAGCGCCAACTACGGCGGCCTGACATTCGGTGGCCTGTATGGCTTCTCGAACGAAGCAGGTGGTTTTGCTGATAACCGCGCTTACAGCGCCGGCGCACAGTATGCATACGGCCCGTTCAAGATGGCTGCAGCTTACCTGCAGGTCCAGAATGGCAACAGCGCAAACCTCGGCGGTGCTATCACCGAGACGAACGGTGATCCGCTGATGGCAAACGTTTCGGCACAGACGCAACGTACGTTCGGCGTTGGTGCGAACTACTCGTTCGGCCCCGCAACGGTCGGCGCAGTATGGACGCAAAGCCGCTTCCAGTTCGTTGGTGGTGATTCGACGCTCCGCTACAACAACTACGAAGTGAACGCACGCTACTCGCTGACCCCGGCTCTGGCACTCGGCGCGGCATATACGTACACGGACCGCAAGGGCATGGTTCCGGGCAACGCCAACAACGACCACGCTCGTTACCATCAAGTTGGCCTCCAGACGGACTACGCTTTGTCCAAGCGTACGGACATCTATGCTGAAGGCGTTGTACAGTTGACGGACGGCGACACGGCAGCTCAAGTGTACGGTACGAACGCTCGCGCAGTACACGGCAACCAGGTGGTGGTGTCGACGGGTCTTCGTCACCGCTTCTAATGGTGTAACGCTGTAAGTTTCACCTTGTAACGGAAAGGCGCCGAATGGCGCCTTTTCGCATTTTGGCCCACCGTCTTTCCTGTGAATGCATCCAAGGAAGCGTGTCTCAAAAATGCTCTACTATGACCGCACGATGAGACAGACCACTCATCGACTCGTTGGTTATCCATTAGAGAGCAAAAATATGTTCACGAGATCCGGTTCATTGGACAGCAGACGTCTTGCAAACCTCACCCTGTTGCTGATGTCGTTGACGTCCGTTCCAGCTTTTGCCGATAGCGTCGTGTTGCAAGCCAATTTGCAACCTTCGAGCGAAGTGCCGCCGCGCGTAAGCAAGGGGCATGGCGTGCTGAAAGCCACCTTCGATACAACCACCAAAACGCTGCAGTGGAACGTGACGTATGCCGATTTGTCCGGCCCGGCGACCATGGCGCATTTCCACGGTCCGGCGCCTGTCGGGCAGAACGCAAAGGTGCAGGTTCCTATCGATAAAAACGCGTTGCCGAGTCCTATCAACGGCGAGGCGACGCTCTCCGAAGAACAGGCTACCGAACTGATGGCCGGCAA
>NZ_JBSIPA010000044.1:0-24792 GCF_053574605.1 Caballeronia sp. M23-90
CAGTATCGAGCGCTATGTTCAGCAGTACAACCAGCACAAGCGAGCGTTTGTGTGGACTGCAACAGCCGATTCCATTCTCAAGAAAGTGGCGAAACTATGTAAAGTTATTTCTGGGACAGAACACTAGCATCAGAGTGCAGCGATTTCTACACAAGGACGCTACTGATGGATCGCATACGGTCAAGCGTGAGTGGGCTCCGTTATTCGTCGCGTTTCATGGCAAACGGAAGGCAGAGGGTATTACCGGTGCCGCACGTTTCTCTCCGGTCGGATCGAGCTACGAAGCGGGAGCGCGGATTGCCGCGCTTACGAGGAAGCTGATCGGCTCTGATGACCTCGGAACGGCCACGGATCTGCGGCATACCGCAGCCCAACGGCTCGTCGACGCTGGTGCAAGCCATGAAGAGCTAGCCGAGTTTATGGGCCATTCGCATATACAAACGGGGCTGGTGTACTACGAGACATCGGCCACTCACGCGGAACGGGTCAATCGGGCGCTCGGTGCGTCGGACGTATACCGGCGCGTGGCGAAAATTGCACACGACCGGTTCATCTCTCCGGAAGAGCTCACCCTTCTTAAAGGTGAGCAACAGATCGCCGGTGTGCCTCACGGCATTCCGATTGCAGGTATCGGCGGATGTTCTTCGGGGCAGCCTGTTTGCCCTTACAACCCGGTCACGTCGTGCTATGGATGCAGGAAGTTCATGCCCTTGCACGATAAGGCGATGCATGAGGACGTGCTTGCCGCCATGCGTGAAGTAGTGGTGTTCTTCGATCAGAGTTCTCTCGGCGACATCAGCTCGCCAGTCTACCTGCAACTGCAACGCACGATTGCTGAGATACAGGTGGTCATCGAGGAAATCGAAGGCGACAATCGATGAATCCACACTACTTCGCATTCATCGAACTAGGCAAAACGCTGGTTCGGGAAAGAGGCATGCAGTGGGACATGCCCGTCGACGAAACAGGCTCCGCACCCGACGGCGTTGGCTGAAACCTTACCGTCGTTGCTGGCGACGTGCCGCCGCCGACCCATTATCTGCGAGACCTCGGGGCTGATACGAAGGCGCTTGCGATCGTCAATGCGGAGAGAGCCGAGGGCAACCGGACGCCACTGATTCGCAAAGCTCTATCGCTCGCGTGGCAGGACCTCATCAAGGCCGCGGTCGCCGAGCAGTTGCTGTTCAAACGGAATAAGGCCGGATATGTGTTGCAGTGCATTGCGCGTCCGCTGCGTGTGATCGCCACATGTGTGGACAAGGAACCGTGACAACTGACTGTCGACGATTTGCGTCTTGCGATCCGCATCGGGAAAGGGATCCAGTCCTCGGGAAAACTAGGCGACCTAGTCGTCGGTATCGTCAAGATAGTTCTTGATGCCCAGCACATCTGCGATGTTGGCCAACTGTACGGGTCGATTGTCGTTTCCCGCATGAAGATGAAAAACGCGATCAAGGCGAAATATACCTGGTCGCAGGACGAATTGCGCGCTGATCTGGAGGCGCGCAAGCATGAGGAACGGCTCCCTGAGCGCCGAGCGTTCTGGGAACTGACCCGAATCGTAATGACCGAGAAACCGCGCACGTTTATGGACGATCTGCGGTTCGCCGCGATACGCACGATGATAGTAACTGGCTTGCATATCGGCGAAGCGGCGCTGCTCCCAGTTGACTGGAAGCGTGAGCGAACCCATCTGGATTTAAGAGGGCTCCCGGCGGGTGAATCTGGCGGTATCTCGACATCACTCACGCTTCTTCACTTCGCGGAAAAGCAACAGGAGGACGAGTCGGATAGCGCAGTCCTTCGTGAAAACATGCAGCCGGTGCCCGACATGTTCCGTGCGTTGATTGCTGAGACGCTTGATCATGTCGCGAAGCTCACGGAGCCAATACGCGCTACCCTGAAGCTGCAGTGCGAAACGGGGCGACAATTGCCTTGGTATCGGCCCGATGACATCGTGCCCTTCACCAAAGTGCATACGCGACTAATGGGTAACCCGTTCTGGTTGGAGATTGACCGAGAACCGTTTGTTAATCGCTATCGCGAAAACTTCGACTCGTCTGTACTGACCGATTTATACCGCCATCAAATAGAGAGGCAGCAAAGTGGCCAGCTCACGCTTGATATGGCGGTGTATCAGTTCGGGAAACGCTTGCTGGACAAAATGCGTGACGGGCACATCGCATTGCACTTCCGGTGCGCCGACGGCAAGGTCATCGGGGTCCGGGAACGCATGGACTGGCGCAACACTTACCTACACGTTGGCGAGCTTGAAAGTCATGTCCGCACGACCACACCAACGAAGGTATCTGACACCACTCCCTTGCCGCTGGCGGCTGGCGCCGTCCAACCGTGGGAGTTCCTGTTTGTGCATCCGAAGCGCTCGCTTGCCGAGGAGCGAAACGATGGCTTGTGCGACGTGACCCGGTACATGGCAGTCGGTCGGCCAGATCCACGGTCTCTTGGCCTAGCGCTTGGGGACGACAAAAACATACCATCGCTATTCGAAAAATACGGTGAGTCGGACGAGGATCGCGGGTTGAAGCTCGAGTCGCACATGCTGCGTCATCTGCAAAACACGGAGCTGTTTCGGCTGGGCGTTGTCGACACGATCATCTCGAAACGCTTCAACCGGCGTAGCGTCGCACAAAGCTACGAATACGATCATCGCAGCCTGGCAGAAGATCTCGATCAGATCGAGATCCCCCTGGACATCGAAATCATGCTCGGTGAAAAAGCGAGTACGGTTGCCCGGCTCATCAAGGGCGGCAAAGCGAATGGTCCGATCGTCGATGCGTTTCGGCGCATCCAGGCAACAGAGGGCGACACTGAGGCGTACGAATACCTGCGCGCCGAGGCCGACGGTTTCAATGCCACACCATATGGGCATTGCATGAATTCATTTACGGTCGATCCCTGTCCCAAACATCTCGAGTGCTTCGAGGACTGCCGCCATCTGTCGGCCAGGGCCAGACCGTCGACCAGCATTGGCTGGCAAAACCAGCTTGACCACGCAGGGAAGCGGCTGGCCGGCGTACAGAAGCTTCTTGCGACGCCAGCGGGCGAACGCCCCTTCCCTGACGGCGTTGACCTGTCACGGCCTCGGCAACGCGGAGTACTTGATGAGTGAACCTAACGAGACCACACCGCCCAGCGACGACGACCAGATGCGCGAGATTCTCGAAACGCTACTGGCCGATGACGAAGACATCACGGCGCGCGCTGTCGCGCGGCGGCACCCGTCCATCAACGCGGCATCGTCAATTACGCGCAGCGAAGCCCGGAGCCGGTTACTGTCCGGATATCAGCAGCGGCAGGCCGAGTACCGCCGCTGGCGCGGACGTGTTGCCAAACGATCCGGCGCCGATACCGCGGCCTCGCTTGCCGAGAAGGACATCAGGATCGCAGAACTCGAAGCCACTGTGCAACTACTGACCGCTTCCCACTTTGCAATGCTGCGCGCTGTCGGCGAGCTCAGCGGCTTCAGCAAATGGGCAGGATTCTATGAAGAATACCGGGATGCTCGGGATAAACTCATTGATCTCGGCGCAGTACCCACGGCAACGGTTGCGCAATTGACGGCGGAAATCTCGACGAAGCGCCAGTCGACAACCAGGCGGAAGAAACGTTGACCGATGTCCTGTACTGTGTGTACACGAAACCGAACGGTGATCAGATATGAAGCTTGCTGACTTTTACATCGGCCTCGAATTTATTGAAGGCCCCTTCTGTTGGCGATGCACGGACGTAGGAACGCGAACGGTGGTTGCCATCCGACTCACTGACAACAACCCCATCTGGTATCAGGGACCGCCGTACATGGTGGAGGAAGTAGTTCTGGACGAGGCGAGTCTTGCTGACTGTCACCTGACGGAAGAAGAGCACATCAAAGCTGCAGTCGTCGAAGCCGACACGTCCGGCCATCCGGGCTATCCGGGCGAAGCTGTTCACCGTATGACGGAAGTTCGCTTCAAGAATCCGGCGTATCCGCGCAGGGAGATGTTCCGGTTTGACCGCGTACGCGCCGACGGTGAGATCCTGCACCCATACGCGGCTCGCGAGGTCGCGGAGGAATGGATGATCAACTTCTATCTGCCGTTCACCCAAAACTGGGGAGAGATACCAGAGGAACAGTTCATTGCCTTACCGATTGCCACACCTATCGACATCAAGCGCCGGGCAGATCAATTGCCGTCGTGAAGAGGACTGCCAGCCATCTGCTTATCGGTCACTATACGTAGTATTTGCATGATCGCGACAGCCACGAAATGGCTGTGGTTCTGCGGTGGAAACCGCCTCTCTCCCGAAAGGAGCACGAAATGTCTTACGCACCCTGCTTCCAGACGCTGCACGATGAGATCCGGCCCGTGGGACACCTCGGACGGGGCACACATTATTCTGTTCTGCGCGTACCAACCTGGCACGATGAATTGATGCATCAGCTTCAGTTTGGAAGGTTCCTCGACTTTGCAATAATCTGGGACGAAGATCACGACGACCGGGTTGTTGATGCGATCTTGGTCATGTATCTCGGCGGCCTGCTTGCGCCGGTGCGATTCATCGGCGAGCGCAAGGGTGTGCTCTCAGTGTTGCTTGCTCCTGCAGCCGTTCAGGCTTGGGACGATCACACGTTCCAGCGATATCGCGAGGACGTCGCCGACGTATGCACCAGTCTTGAGGATCCATGGACGGCAGACGTCAACAGCATGGATAGCTCGCAACATTTGATCATCCACGCGCCTGCTGAAAACGTCGCGACCTATCTGGAAAACATCGACATGCTTTGGCAGCTCGGAACGAGGTCTACCCTCCGCGCATAGGCGGCACGGATTCGCAACAACTTCCGATCACACGATGCCACGATCAAGCCGTCATTGTTGCGCAAGTGGTCGCTCCGCCGCGCAACAGACAGGCTCACGTCGGGAACACAACAGCTCTACAGAATGGTGGCGCCTGTGAATAACTTCCTCGTTATAAATAAAGGAAGAGTCGAAAAAAAACCTTCGCAACACGACGCCTAGGTGCCAAGAATCACTCATTCGTAATACGCTTAACAAGCGTCGCTCGAAGCCACATTCTGCGGCGGTAAATAGGCCTCACTGCATGCGACCAAAGCACGTGTGGACTATAATGCACATGTTTTCCAACATGGAGATGCGTATGGGTAAGGCACTCGAAGTCCGGGCACGCAAATCAACAAATGTCACGCTGCCGCCTGAAGTTCTGGATCGGGCCGAGGAGCTCGGGATCAACCTTTCGCGCGCAAGCGGGCGAGGCGTACGCGAAGAAACCCAGGAGACCGAGGCTCGCCGTTGGGCTGATGACAATGCCGAGTTGGTCGCGGCATACACTGCGATGGTCGAACGCGACGGGCTCCCGCTTTCGAAATACAGGACGTTTTGATCTTTACGATAATCCCGATGACAAGACGCGGCGCCTTGCACCTTACCTGCTCGACGTGCAGAGCATTTCGGAATCTTGCCGACGCGCATTATGATTCCTTTGAGACCTACCCCGGACCTCGGATTCTCAGGCAAGCCGTCCGATTTGCTGCCAGTCTTCGAAATCAATGGAGAAAAGCAATTTCTCGACACGCCTGCCATGAGTGCTGTTCCGCAGAACGCGCTCGGCAAACGCATTGGCTCCCTTGCGGATCGTCGCGATGCCATCTTGGCTGCACTCGATCGGATTTTCGGCGCCTACTGAATGGAGGCGTCAGTGATCAGTCTAGTAGGTAAATTGGCAAAAGTGCAGACATCAGCGGCACTAAGGACACTCAGCGTTGCGCGTCAGCATTGATCTGCGATGTCCATAATCCTTAAACGTCAAAGCACCGTACTGCCGCCCTTTTGGTGAGTTCGTACACCGCTGTGTTATGTGTCTTGCAGACTCAGGCTACTTTTGCGGTCTTTCATTTCAACCAGCGCAAGATAATTAATTCGCATTCCTGACAGATTAAAACACGATCATTCTATTTACGTATAATGAGCAATCAATTCCTCTCTTCGGTCGCGTGGATTCGTCAGCCCGCAGCGATGCGAGCCCAAGTAATGGCGTTCTAATCGAGAGGCGTGGGTAGGCAATTTGACCGGGGAAAATGCGCCAATCACGTTCTTTCATATCCCCACGCCCAATGTTATCGAGTCGGCGCGGCCTGGCGTCGATCTTGTCGGTTGCGTTCCGCTTACTGTCGGTGGCCGCTTTGGTCACTATGGTCTGAAGTGTCGCTCACGCACCAGCCGTGCGCGCTGTTCGAACTGTTCCTTTTTGAGCTACGTCACATGGGCGGCGTTGTAGTGGTCGATCAACGCCTTTATCGGCCTTCATCTTCGGTATTTGGATTGGCTAAGGCTGCGTCCATGCCCCCGGGAATCTTGGCGCCGCTGCCTTCGACGCGCTCCAAGCAGAGTTGCGCGAGATCCCGAATGGCTCATGTCAGCGCCGAACATCCTGACGTATTTGCGGTAGTCCTCGACGATTTGATCCGCATAGCACATTTGGCGGTTTTCCCGACGAAAGCATCGAAAAATTATGATAAGGCGCACGGCAACACTGTCGCCCGACGCGAGACCGCCAGCACCGCCGTTCCGGATGACGATAGGCAGCCGCCGTAGAGGTGGCCCAGTCCCGCCACAGCCATGATCTAGCGCCACGTCAGATTTTCAGCGGGCGCGGGAGGGATGCCACGAGCGACGGTCTCATGCTGGCAGAAGTGCTTCAATCTGCTTGAAAGTATCCCAAAGTGGGATATAGTACTGTCATGCACATCATTTCCAAACCACCACTCATAGCTTTCTGGACGAAGCACCCGGCCGCTGAGCCGCCGCTACGGGCTTGGCTCAGGGTCATGCAGGATAGGAATTTTAAGGATCTTAACGACCTGAAGGCGACCTTCAGCGCGGCGGACTACGTGAAGCCGCATACGATCTTCGACATCGGCGGGAACAAGTATCGACTGATCGCCGCGATTCACTACAACACGCACAAGGTGTTTGTTCGAAACGTCTTGACGCATGCCGAATACGACACTGACAAATGGAAGGAGGAAAAGTGATGAACGCCATTGCAGAACCAAGCGCCATCCTGAAGGCATGGCTTCCGTTCAAGGAGCTGATCGGCAGCGCCACGGCCGTGCGCACCGAGGCCGATTACGTTAAGGCCATCGAGTACATCGACGAGTTGCTTAACGAAGTCGGCGACGACGAAGCGCATCCGCTCGCTGAAGTACTCGACCTGATCGCCACTCAGGTGAAAGCGTATGAAGACGAACACATTGAGATTCCTGACGCGGAGCCGCGCGAAGTGCTGCGATTTCTCATGGAACAGCAAAATCTGACGCAAGCCGACCTCGACGACTGTGCACCGCAAAACCGTATCTCGGAGATCCTGAGCGGCAAGCGCGTAATCAGTAAGGACGTAGCCAAGCGACTTGCGAAGCGCTTCCATGTCCACGCAGACATTTTCCTGTGATCTGCCGTCTACAGGAGTGCCCGCTTGGCATCCCGTACGGGTCTGGCACCGCGCAGGCTGATGCGTATTTTTACGAAACACGATGAAGGAAGATTCATCTGGCGGCGCGCTGTGGGAGACGGATGCGCAATTCGGCAATTCTCGAGCTGACCACGGCGCCAGAGCTGCAAAGACAAACACCCTTTTTTTCCAGAGCACCCTGTTTTTTTACGGGCTATCGAAACAAAAAGGGTAATCGTCTGGGCGTTTGAGTCGACTTATTCGTAGTCCCGGGTGCATGTCCCGCTTTGACTTGCAGCGAACTGTTAGTCCCACCAGTATTGATGAAAAGCGGGACGGACTATTATGATGGGCCGATTTCCGACGGTCGCTTTGTAGCTATCGTGCTTTGTTTTTCGTTTCCTGAAGCGACTCAAGTAGACGCCGTCTCAATTGCGGTATTGCTGCGGCGTATGGCAGTGGCGCTTACCACCAGCAGAACAAAACGATGGCATTGAGAAGCACGCTGGCGAGGAGCAGGCCTGTGCGGTCAGCGACGCGAGTCAAACAACCGCAAAAACTCCTCGCGTAGCTCGGAGATGTCCAGCACATGCTGTGCGCGCGTCACGGCCACGTATAGCAGGCACAACTCGTCCTCGTCTAACGTCAAACGCCCGTTAACGGTCTTGAAGCGGAAATCATTGCGACCTTCACCCGTTTTCATTGCAGTCCCTTGGCGCGGTGCACGGTCGAGATCACGTAGTCGGCGTCTGCCACGGGCGTAACTCGTCGCGCTAGCTCCCGCAGATAGGCGGTGCCAAACTCGTCGACGATTCGCACAATCGGTAGTAAGTCGCGCCCGACCGCGCTCTGGGCAAATGATTGAGCGTCCTTCCACGTTTCGAACAGGGAAAATGCCGCTGGCCGGAAAGCTCGCTTGCCGGCCAGCAACTGGTCAGCGCCGTCAGCGAACGCCACGATCTCGGTCGGGCTCATACGGATTGCGGGCTTGTGACCCGCTTCGATGCCCGCGGCCAATTGCCAGATCGCCGTCACATTCTTGCGACACAAAATGGCATCGGGCGGTGAGACACTCGGATCCTCCACCATGATCGACCCGATGACATCCTGACCAAGAATGGGCGTGCGCTTGCCAAGCAGCGACAGAATACGGCTAGCGAGTGCTGCGAACGTAGGTTCGAACCGGAAGGATTCGGTTAGCGCACACTCGGGCGCGTCGATCTGAGCCATTGCATTGACCGCGCCACGCCATTCATAAATTTGCTGGTAGGGATCACCGACGTAGACGATCTGTGCATGGCGCTGGAGGCCAAGCACCGAGAGCATGACGCCATCGCTGTCCTGTGCCTCGTCGAACAGGATGAAATCCGCATCGATACGCGGCTTTGTCTGCGCCCAGACTTTTAGATAGACGTCCGGTGCAATTGCGCTAAGGCCGCGTGGATCGGTGCTTTCATTCCACAGCCGTACGACGCAAGGAAGCAACGATTCGCGCAGCCAGTCGGCCACCGTTCCATAAACCTTTTCATCGACACGGATGTGGGAAGCCTCGGGTCGCAGCTGCGCCGAGCGGCAAAACCTGCCCGGGCCGTCGGCAACCATTCGACCAAGTTCGAACGGCGTGACATCGACGGTTTTGCCGGTGATGGTGGGCACCTGTATCGCTTCGATCCCATAGCGAGCAGCCAATTCGTGCGGAGGTTCAGTCGGGAGATTCACGCGCGCGGTCAGGGCGGGCGCTACGGATGCATACGCGAGCGAATGCACCGTGCGTGCGCTGACATTCGACGGAAAGCCGCGGCGATCGTGCTGGGCGATTTCCTTGTTGAAGGCGAGATAGCTGCCGCGCCTATCCGCGAGATGATCGGCGACCAGCCGTAGCGTCGAAGTCTTTCCCGCGCCGGCATAGGCCTTGATCTTCAGGTCGCCTCCGCCAAGAACAGCATCTACGACCGCGTGTTGCTAGGCGGTAGGCTTAAACGAATGGGGCATGGAATGTGAGGCTGAGCGAAGATGCCCGTAGTGTCCCGGAAAATCGCCTAAGAGCAAGCTGGCGCGCTGCAACCGATCTCCGAGCTGTGTAGCAGCGCGAGGGTTGAATCGAAGCCGCAATCGTCCCTGGTCAGTCGATTTATGCGCCATCGCACGAGACTTTTCGGCCTACGGGCATTCTACCGTGCTCTCAGGCGGAAATTCGAACGCCTGCTTCAGTGAGGTAACAGACCTTCCCGCGATATTATGTTCGTCGCTTGATCGGCCAATATATTGCTCGCGATGGCTATCGAAAAAGTTTCGCTTCAGGATTTCCTCAAGTCGCGCCATCCGGCCTGGAATCTTGTCGGCCGCGTGCATTTCAACCTCGCTGAGAACCGCAAGGACCCGGAGTCACCGTTTGCTTTCCTTGCGACTTACACCTCGCGCCTGTCAGCTCATGGCAAAGCGCAATACCAGCTGCTGTCGTACTAATCGAAGCATTTTATTGGTGCTTGCAGCCTAAAATCGACCCGCGGGAAAAATTTGGAGCCGCTCCTTCCGTTATCGGTAGAATGAAGCGAATCCTTAACCTACCGTACCCTTCAATAAACCACCGCAGGCCGAGAGTCAGAACAGTTGTTCAAACATCCTTCGACAGTCGGCCGAGTTTCGACGGAGCGACGTTGTGTTTCTTAATATGCCGCCGTCCATCCGTCTTTGGTAAGTGCGATAGACATCTGCTGGTATGTGGTCTGACTCATCGCTCGTAGATTTTGCGAAAACGCTTTATGCATTTTATCGTTGCGTGCCCATGCCGGAGCATCGGTCACAACATAACCAAAGCGGACGATTGCCAGTGACCCAACATTAGTGCCCGTGGGCGGTGTGATAACAGCGAGTTCCTTTAAATCCGCTTTGCCGCCGCAAAACGAAAGATAGATGCTGACTTTCCCTGCCGGCACCAGGAATTTATTGCCAGTCTCTGTCAACACGTAGTGAGCACCCTCGACCATCATGCTTTTATCGCCGCGAAGTGCGATTTTTCCTGAGCTGGCTTTAAGGAGATCGGCAGAACTCAACGCTTGAGCACGATCAAAGTCGTCCACGCCCCGATGCGTGCTCTTTGGTGCGTCGAATGGGATATCGACAGACGGAGATTGCACGCATAAGGCTGGCTGCTTGTCGAGGTAGGCCTGGACCGCCGCCTTGAAATTTTCCCGAGTAGGTGCGGAATGGGTTCCGCAGGCCGCAATAGTGAAAGCTGTAACGGTCCAGGAAAGGATGGCGGGCGCGCTTCGGATAGAGAGCATGGTCGGATGATATGACGAAATGCTTATTATCCATTAATGATGCAAGTGTGTTTACAGAAAGCCGCCCGGCACCCCCGGTGTCGCTTTTCGTTTGGGTGCGCAATTTGGCTTCGACGATACAGCGCCGGACTTCCTTAAAAATCCACTCGCCCTTCCGCGTTTTCACGCGACGGCTTGCATCTAAGCTTTGCGCCACGCACTAACCTTTATCCAGGCTGACGGAACATATCGTCGCAGGATCTCGCGTCGGTGTGAGCAAGATCGGCTTAACGTTAGACTCGCCTTGGTTCACGATCTGCAGGGGCGATTGCTTGTGAATCCGCTCCCCCGTCGACATAAAAAAGCCCCGTTTTTAAGACGGGGCTTTTTTTGAGAAAAAGGACCTTAGTGGTTCATGAATAACAATGCGGCCAAACCAACGACGCCAGCGGCGAACGCTGCGTACCCGCTGACGCGCGAAACAAACCTGCGTGCCTGCTCCCGCGTCCAGGTGTTCGCGTGTTGCTCTTTCGTCAAAATCGACATCGCAGCTCCTCAGCGCAGGGTTTTCAGGTGGGTCGCGATGAACAACATCGCGGACATCGTGGCAACCATTATAGACCCGCTCAACCTCGTTGTGCGATTGGTCGACGTGTCGGCGGTGACCGCACCGCCGGCGGCAATGAACATCGCGGTGAGCACGACGACGATTTCGGACGCCAGCAGGACCGCAACCCACGCGAAAACATGGCCCTTCGCTTCCATATACTCCCATGCCTCGTAGATAGTAGCGGCCGACCACGCGAGCGCGAGCCAGCCGAGCTGACCGTCTTGAATCGTCGTCACGATGCGGGTGCGTTCCCGTTCGGCTTGCTGAAGTGGCATCAGCCGAGCCAATAAGAGACCTGCGGGCGGCAAGATCACGGGCACTGCAATGTTAATCAGGACCCAACCAATATTATCGGTGAGCAGGCCCAGTATGGTTAGAAGTTCGGTCACTTAGTGTCCCCGATGCGGCGGAGTGGTCTGATCAGGGTCTATTTTATCGATCCCACGCACAAGTCAAGAACCGATCGACATTGCTCCATGCGGCGCGATCCCAAATGGAGGGCATTTCGCCATTAGTGACACACGCTCGTATTCGCCGCAGCTATGCGCTCAACGGCTTCTCATTGATGCTGCCTCTCGGGGAGTGTGAAGGATCCGGTAGATGTCAGCGAGACATCGCTCGCTAATATCGGCGTTGCCAACCGCACTGCGCGTAAAGCGCGGCGGTGTCAGTCGCAGAACGCGGCAAATCGCCGACATATACGGTTTTCCGCCAAACGTCGCGCATTGGGTTGACGCGCTGATGATCGCCGCATCGCCAACCTGGCTACGTAGCCACGCGAGCACCAAGCGATCGCGTTCGTTTTGAACTCGCACCCACTGTTCCATATGGCCTCTAAATACTGTAATACTGTATGTATGTATGTACAGTACTTTCACAATAGGCCAGTTTGGGGAGAGAGCGCAAGCGCGCTGGACTACGTCTGTTTGCCGATACGTTGCTGGGCGATCGCCTGTAATCAGTACCGCCACGCGCGAACAGGCAGATGCAGACAGGTCTTGGAGCGCCCTCATCCCGGCGTGCGTCAAAGTGAAGGGGATCATTGCCGCACTTCATCATTCTTCATCGGCGACTAATTCCACAAATGCGGCCTATACAATACTATATGACCATAATTTTACAAGTTGTTCATGTAAATGTCAGATATTATCTGACATTCGAAATTTAATTTGCCGTTGATAATTGTCATTTCGTTGTTTAATATAATTATGTCAAACGTCTACAGCGCATCTGACCGGTAGTGAAAAACTGTCGAACTCAGCTTGGCGACCAAATGCAAAGCGTCAGCTTATATTCTCGCTCGCAACAGTCAAACTTTCGGAACCGTTCCTAAAACGCGGTCACTCTACGATTCGATCTGACCGGGCCGCAACTCACTCCCAGCTTGGGCGATTTGTAAAAAGGTGCTCAGACCGCATGCGCCAACGCAAGCCTCGCGTTTTGCGTTCCGGTATTTAAGCGCCAAACAGGTTATGCCTGATTTGACGCAGGTGTCCGGCTAGCAGCTCGCATGCAAGTTCCGCATCTCGATCGCGCAGTGCGCCCACAATTGCGCGATGCTGATCTTCGTACTCCGTGCGGCGGGCAGGTGTCAGCGACGTCCGCTTAAGACGTCCCCATTCACCCTGCTCCCGGACTTCGTTAGTCAGCTCCAGAACGCGCAAGAAGAAACTGTTGTGCGTCGCTAACGCAAACGTCTTGTGCAACTCCCCATCCCAATGCTCGAATTCCTCGACGCTCGTCGCGGCTTCCGAGCGTTCCAGGCACTCCACCATTTTCGCAAAATCGGTCGTTGTGGCGTAGCGCACGATCAACCCGGGCATCAGCGGTTCGATCATCAACCGCGCTTCCATCAACTCTGCCGGACTTGTCTGCACAGTGTCTCGCTTCTCTACTGCCCCGGCTGGCTGAAGCTGCGCACCGCCAGGAAGAACGAACGTGCCGCTGCCGACTGACTGAGTAATCAGTCCTCGTCCCTTCAAGTCGGCAAGCACGCGCCGGACTGCGCCGCGCGACGCACCGAACTCCTCGCTCAAGTCTCTTTCGGCAGGAAGTTTTACGCCCACGCTCAGGCGGCCGCTGCGAATTGCCTCCTCCAGATACTTCGCGAGTGCTCGGGCGCCTTCCGCCCTGACCGGGGATTTAATCGATTCCGCGTCGCCCATAACAGCCTTCCAAACGAGAGTGTTAGATTAACCAATTGGTACTTATTTTGGTTAACCCCTGTTTGCATTGGTCACTTATGGTTCTACAGTTGCTTCAACGCGAACCAACTGGACTTAGAGTAAAGGGTCAACATGAAATTTGCAAATCTGCTCGTGAAAGGCAAGAGAACTATCGCATTGGTTGACACGGAGGGTGATCAGTACTGGACAGTGGATAAGCTAGCCGAGGGCTTCTCCGGCGACATGGTCCAATTGGTACTACAATTCGATTTAGTCCGGAACTCGCTGCGCCAAGGCGAAAACGGGCACCCCCTTTCCTCCGCAACGTTGCTCGCCCCTATCGACGCACCCCGCCGAAACGTGTTCTGCGTCGGCAAAAATTATCACGATCACGCGGAGGAGTTCAGCAAGTCGGGGTTCGACAAAAGCGCTCAGGCAGGTGAGCACATCCCGGAAGCGCCAGTCGTGTTCACCAAGCCCGCGACGACCATCATCGGACCCGGCGTCAAAATTCCTCGACACGCCGATGTAACGCAGCAACTCGATTACGAAGCCGAGATCGGCGTCGTGATCGGAAGAGCGGGACGCGGCATCAAGAAGGCCGACGCCATGAGCCATGTCTTCGGCTACACGATTATCAACGACGTGACGGCGCGCGACTTGCAAAAATTACACCGGCAATGGTTTCTTGGCAAATCGCTCGATGGGTTCTGCCCGATGGGTCCATACCTCGTCACGGCCGACGAGCTGGACGTCGACGACATCAGCATCCGATGCTGGGTCAATGGGGAACTGCGTCAGGACTCTAATTCTAAGTTGCTTATCTTCGATATTCCCACGCTGATCGAAACGCTCTCGGCAGGCATCGAACTCCAGCCTGGCGACGTAATCGCCACTGGCACGCCGGCGGGCGTCGGCCTTGGTTTCACCCCTCCCAAATTCCTGCAAAGCGGCGACGTCGTGCGGATGGAAATTCCGCAGGTCGGCGTCCTTGAAAACGAGGTGTCGTAATGGCTACAACGCAAATTCAGGGTCTCTATGTTGAAACAGAAGGCGACGGCGCGCCGGTCGTCTGTATCCACGGACTCGGCGGATCGTCCAACAACTGGACGCCGGTAATGTCGGCGTTCGAGGGCCGCAAAGTTGTTCGCCTGGACCTGCCCGGCAGTGCGCGGTCCCCGTTGATCTCTTCCGAATCGCTTTCCATCGATGCCTATGTCGACGTCATCGCTTCGGTGATGGACGAATTGAAATTGCAGCAGGCGGACATCGTCGCCCATTCAATGGGGACGATCGTTGCGCAGCATCTTGTGATCAAACACCCGCACCTTGTGAAGAGCCTCGCGTTATTTGGTCCGCTGGTTGCCCCACCCGATGCAGGGCGTGACGGAATGCGCCAACGGGCCACGTTGGCGCGAGAGAAAGGCATTGCCGGGGTGCAGGAGATTGCTGATGCCATTGTCAAGGGCGCGACCAGCGATGAAACTAAAGCGCAACGTCCTGTCACTTTGGCTTTGGTTCGCGAGAGCGTCATGCGGCAAACCCCCGAAGGTTACGCGCAAAGTTGCGAGGCACTGGCCGGCGCGCAGGCGGCGGAAGTGGAACAGATCAAGGTGCCCACGCTCCTGGTTACCGGTGATCAGGATGGCGTGGGCAAACCGGACGCGGTCAAAGCCATGGGTGAGCGTATTGCAGGCAGTCAGGTCGTCGTCATCGGTGGCTGCGGTCATTGGACGACTTTCGAGAAACCGCAAGAATCAACTGCGGCACTGAAATCGTTTTACGCAACAGCGGGATGAGGCTGCGGGCCTTCAATGCGCGCTATCGATGCTTGAATAGACAACAATAACCGCTCGCAACGAACACGCGATCCGCCTTTCAGGAGGAGACAATGGACTCTACTTTATTCGCGAACGTACTGATCTTCGATGGCAGTGGCGCTCAGCCTTTCAAGGGCGAGGTTCTGGTAGAAGGTCAGCGAATCAAGCGTGTCGCCGCCGCAGGTTCGTCAACCGATGCGCAGATAGACGCGCCGGAGGCACGCCGCATCGACGGTAAGGGTGCGTTCCTGATGCCCGGGATGACCGAGGCGCATACGCACTTCTCCTGGAACGACCAGCCCTCGCTGACGGCAATACAGTTCATGCCACCCGAGGAACATATGCTGTGGTGCGTGCGGGTTGCGCGGCGCTACCTTGAGATGGGATGGACGTCGGCTCTCGGCGCGGCAGCCGCCAAGCCGCGACTCGATGTCGTGCTGCGCAATGCCGTGGATGCGGGCGAATTCCCCGGTCCGCGGTATCTGGCGGGAAGCCAGGAGATCACGATTCTTGGCGGTCTCGCGGACAACACCTTGCCGCACATGCCTTTTACGGAGCTGAACTTCGGCGCGGTCGTCAGCGGCCCTGAGGAAATGCGTGCGATGACGCGGATGTTCATTAAGTACGGTGTTGATCATCTTAAGATCAACTTGTCAGGCGAATACATTGCGGGACTGTCGGCGGAATCGTCGCCCTTCTCCGAGGAAGAAATCGCGATGCTCGCCTCCGAGGCGAAGCGCGCCGGCAAGCGTGTCGCGGCCCACGCGCGCTCCAGCGAGTCGGTGAAGCAGTGCGTGCGTCACGGTCTGGAACTCGTATTTCATGCGAGCTTCGCGGACGAAGAAGCCCTCGACATGCTCGAGGCGAACAAGGAAAAACACTTTGTCGCGCCCGGCATTGGATGGTTGATCAAATGATCGATGCGGGCGTGTGTCTCGTACCTAACGATCGGCATCGACAAGGCTTATGGCTTGACCAGTCCGTCGAATTCAATCTCGCACAGGTCGGCGTCAATTTCAAAAAACACGCATGGCGACTGAGGCGGGTATCGATAAGGCGCTTCGTGGACGACGTGGTAGCACGTCTGCGGATCAAGACCTCCGACGTGCGCCAGCCCGTGCGAACGTTGTCCGGAGGCAATCAGCAAAAAGTCGTCATCGGCCGATGGCTCGATGCGCGGGTCAACGTGAGGGTCTTGCTTCTAAGCGATCCGACGAAAGGCGTGGACGTCATTGCTCGAAAAGAAATTTATGAGGCTGTCGGCTTGCTCGCGGACGCGGGCGCGGCTGTGATCGTCTACGCGTCGGACACGGCAGAACTGCTTGCCGTGTGCGATAGGCTCATCGTGCTCTACGAAGGCCGCGTGGTTGCGCAGCTTGAAGGAAATGACATGAACGAATCACAGGTGACCAGTGCTCTCTTCGGGCGGAGCGCCGCATGAAAATCCATCTCGCCGAATCGCTGCATCAGCCAGGTAAGAGGCTGTCGGCCAAGCGCCTGGCGAGCCGTCTGCCTTTCAGGATAACTCGGCTCGCAACGGCACTCCCCGCGCTGACCATGCTTTTAGTCGTGATCGGCTTGAACGCATATCTTCAGCCTGATTTTTTTAGTGCAGATTCCTTATCAAGTAACTTACAAAACGCGGCACCTGTGATCCTGATCTGCATGGCGCAAGCCGTCGTCGTGCTTTCGGGGGAACTAGATTTATCGATAGGAGCCGGGATATCGGTTGTCAACTGCGTACTCGCGAGCGCTCCGGCGCTTGCAGGCTGGGGAGCAGTGGCTACTTGCTGCGCCGCGCTTGGTGTAGCGCTTGTGGCGGGCGTGGTCAACGGCTTGCTCGTCGGCTACTTCAAACAAAGCGCGCTGATTGCGACCTTTGCGACCGGCGCCATCTGGTTTGGTGGCGCGCTCTTGCTGATGCCGCAACCTGGCGGCACGGTGCCCGAAGTGCTTGGCGAATGGTTCGCCATGCGCGTAGGCCCGCTTCCCCTTGCCGCCGTGCCGTTGTTGATTGCCGCCGGCATATGGGCAATGTTACAGCGGCACCGTTTTGGACGGAGACTGATCGCAACAGGTAGCAGCGCGGATGCGGTTTCCAAATCGGGCGTCGATACAAGGCGCGTCAAGCTGCTGGCGTATGTACTCGCGTGGCTGTTTGTTTTTGGAGCAGCGCTGTGCATATCGGCTGAAACATCATCGGGCGACGCACGTCTCGGCCTGCCTTATACGTTGAACTCGGTCGCGGCTGTGGTGATCGGCGGCATCTCTCTGGCCGGAGGACGGGGCTCAATGATCGGCGCAATTTGCGGCGCGCTGGTTCTGGTACTGATTGGCAACGTGGTCTATTTCGCGGGCATTCCAAGCAATTACCAGGAACTATTTAAGGGCGCAGTAATTGTCGTCGCGCTTGGATTTACGTTTGTCGGCGCGAGGAATTCAGCATGAAAGCGGTCATTCAGTCGCGGCGATCTTTACTCATTCTGCTGGTCGTGCTTGTGCTGGTCGGCGGCCAACTCGTTGTTCCAGGATTCACGAACCCCAGTCAGTTTGGCAATCAGTTAAAGATTGCCACATTCCTAGGCCTGTTTGGTATATCCCAAACCATCGTGATGATGGCTGGTGGCCAAGGACTGGACTTGTCAGTCGGCGCTTCGGCGACTTTGGGCGGCATTGTTGGCGCAGCGCTAATCAATCAAGGCCCGGCCGGCATGGTGCTGGCGCTAAGTGCGGCCGCCTTGTGCGGCGCTATTATTGGACTATTGAACGGGGTTGGAATTACCCTGTTCAAGGTGCCGCCGCTGGTCATGACGCTAGCAATGGGCAGCCTTGTCGATGGCGGTCTGATCGTCTGGTCTTCTATCGTGCACGTGAATACGGCCGCCAGCCCCACACTCATCGAACTAGCTGGGCACAGCGTGGCGGGGTTACCCGTGATCGCCATTCTCTGGTTCGTAGCGGCCGCCGTGGTATGGTGGTTCGTCGATCGCACCGCCTGGGGACGTCGACTCATGGCAACAGGGGCAAATCCCACCGCCGCGTTTCTGACCGGCACCCGCGTGCGTCTCGTACGCGTGCTGGCGTACCTTTTCAGCGCCATGATCGCCGCAATGACAGGCTTGCTGCTGGTCGGTTACGTCGGCCAAGCGTTCCTTGGGCTAGGCACAGGTTATGTCCTAACAAGCGTGGTCGTGGCGGTCATTGGCGGCGTGTCACTTGGCGGCGGACGCGGTGACTACGTGGCGGTAGCGATTGCAGCCCTCTTTCTCACCGTGCTTACGAGCCTCCTAACCGCATTGCAGATTGGTGAAGCAGGCCGGCAATGCATTTTTGGCGTGACGCTGCTTGTTTTTCTTTCCATCAACGGATGGTCCGTGACGGGGCGATTCCCTATACGGCGTGTCCGTGCAATTGATACGGCACCCACGTCTTGATATGTCTCATTCGAGGATGACGACCCGAATTAAGCCCACAACTAGACGAAGTTCTCGGGGCAGATTTCGCCACGGAGCGGGCGTATGGCCGTGAGTTTATAGAACGGATCAACCAAAACACGGACTTGGCGGAGCCGCTGTTCTAGCATGCCAGGTACAAGGCCAGATACAGATGCCGGGGTGCGGGAATACGGTAGGTCCTCGATTCAAAGGCTAAGCCATGCGAAAGCCTTACGCAGAGCCGCCGCCGACTGCCGGCTACGTCGTTTCGTGTACGGTAGCTGTATCGTTGGTTCAGATCGCAACGCAACTGGTATTTAACCCATTTTCACTATGTTTTTCACTAGACTTGGCGAGCATAGGTGCGCACATTCCATGCGCTATCGCCAGAAAAATATTGGGCCAATTCTCGGTCGACGCTACCGTGCCGCTTGAACGGATTGCGGTTGATAAGCTTATGTCAAATCGAACGGGCAGGCTTTCGCGTGTGTGTCCGGCGCAGCGCGCAACGCCGTATTTGCAAGCCGACGTCTGCACGTATCAGCCGACATAGTCGCCGCATTCACAGTACTGGAAATCTCGGGTGGATCGGCTTAGACGGCTTCTCTAAACTGGGTTCGTGATTGCCGAGTACTTTGCCGTCGCACAGGTCAAGTCTTATGGCGACCTCCGGTCCAGCGAGCAACACAGCGGCCGAACAGTACAGCCACATCATGAGTACCGCTAGCAAGCCTGCCGCGGCAAAGCAGCCTGCGGTTGCAGCATGTGAAAGGTATCGCCCGCTTAGATCCCAGCCAACAGAGAACAACGCGAAGCGACGCCACCTCCGATCTGAGCATTGCGCCAACCAACTTCCACATCAGGCAGCCACTTGACGAACGCGCCATACGCCGCTGTCATAACCAATAGACCGAAAAAGTCCATTGCTCTTTCGTGCCAAAGCCGATTGGCGTCAACCGGGCGGTCGTCGGATATCATATCAGCCACATGAACTACGATACTGGAGACTCGCTTGAAGGTCCTGCTCGTTGACGACAATTCGGCATCGGCAGATGCGCTGGGTGCCCTCGTGGCAGCGATGGGTCATGAGGCGCTCGTCGCATACGACGGAGAGAGAGCCGTTGAACTCGCCCAAACCACGGCTTTTGATTTAATACTCTTAGACCTTCAGCTTGGCGACACAGACGGTCGAGCCGTTTGCGCTGACATGAGGCGTGAGGGCTTGTCCCGACACGCCCAGATTTTAGCAATGACCGGGCATGTCGGACTGGAACATAGCGTGAGTCTTGGCGACTTCAATGGCTACATATTGAAACCGCTGGAATTCGATCGCCTCGAAGAGCTACTGACGTCCTGATTCGGATTGATGTCCGACCTCCCATTACGTCCGCCTAAGTTGGCGATAACATCAGCTTTGAAGGCTATGATGTTTTGCTTGTTAGCGTGGATGGTGTTCGACTGATAAGACCTGATCGTCTGCGTTCATCGGAAACGGTTGGCTGCATTGGATGATGGCTCCGTTAGATTCGAGCGCGGCTTAAGGCTCAAAACAATAAACTTTCCCAAAATTCGGAACGAGGATGGAGCCATCAACGACAAGCCCGTTATTTTCTGCGCCTAGGTTTAAGGGATTATGGTTCGCCGGCGCGCTCGCGAACACCACGTTGTGGCTCGAAATGCTTGCTGGCGGACTGTTCACCTTGCACGTCACGAATTCAGGACTTGCAGTGGCACTCGTTTCCGCAGCGCGCAGCTTCCCACTTTTGCTGACTGGCGCGTTTATCGGCGTGCTATCAGATGCGATAAATCGGAAGCGGATTGTGGTCGCTGGGCTGCTGGTCACCTCGATCAGCTCCGCCGTAGTGTGTGTCCTCAGTCTTTGCGGTGCAATTTCACCTTGGCATCTGGGGTTGGCGGCTCTGGTCAGCGGCATGGTTTACGCGACTGAAATGCCTGCACGACGTAGGATGATAGCGGAGTGCGCAGGCGACGCAGCCGCATCGCGAGCTGTGGCAGTGGATAGCATGACTAACTACGCGACGCGATGCATTGGACCGATTGTTGGCGGCCTCGCATATGAACGGCTTGGATTGTCAGGCGCATTCGGCATCTCGGCAGCATGCAGCGTGGTCGCCTTTCTCAGCATGATGCGAATCCCTTATTCTCAGGCCAAGGGTGGTCCACTTCACCTGCAACAATCGCTATCGGATCTTCGTGATGCCGTCGCATACGCACGCTCGAGCGAGACGCTGCTGATTCTGCTTAGCGTCTCTCTGTTCGCGAATCTTTTTGGCTACAGCTACGGTACACTTCTCGCGCCGCTGGGAGTACAAGTGCTCGCTGTATCGTCGTTGATGGTCGGTGTGTTGGCAGCGGCTGAGCCGGCGGGCTCGTTACTGTGTGGTGTGCTGCTAGCAGTAAAGCCGCTGGGTGGTCCGCCGGTTCGTTGGCTAGCGGGCGGTGCGACGGTCCTTTTCACGACCTTGATTGCCGTGTCGGTGGTTGGCCGGGTCCAACGCCCACTCCTGCCGATGCTGGGGATCCTCTTCGTTGGAGGACTCGGCAGCGCCGCCTATAACATTTACCAGACGACTATTGTGATTGCCGCAACGCCCGAGCGCCTTCGCAGTCGGGTAATGGGGCTGGTGACCGTTTGTATTGGTACGTGGCCACTAGGGACAGTCATTGCCGGACTGCTTTCGCGCACATTCGGGCCACTCACGGCAATCGGAGCGCTGGGAATAGGCGGTTTGATGGGAATCGCCATTACGGCGGTGACCTTGATACGCACTAAACCGGCTTCGGAAACGCAATCTCAAAATGCCGAATAGCGTGACCATCCGAGACGTCACCGTAGTGAGCTTCGGCTGCCCGCGTTTCTCGATCGACGAGCGTAAGTGTTCCGCAAGCGCGGCCGACCCGTGCTCGATCGCCACCTTCACCAGGCCATCAAGCATGGTGCGAAGGTGCCGGTCCATCGCCGAGGCGTGGCCGCGAGGCTGTCCTCATCGGCGTCGTAGTAAGTACGCGCGATGATCGTAGGCCACGCGTTGCACATACGCGCGCACCGCTGCGAGATCCTCCGCCGTGTAGCCGTAGGTAAGCGTGAGATTTTCGGCCACGGTTGCCCCGCGACGACTTCGGGCCGCCAGGTGACCGCGGTTGGAAATCTTCTGGCGCATCTTTGGCGTCGGCCATCAGATCATCGCTGAAGGCAAGCGTGATTTGAGTGAACGCTGCGCGCGTGGCGCTGAGCATTGTGGCCAACTGAACATCGGACGGGGACTCGACCCATAAAACGCGCTGGACCAGCGCCACGCCACTCGGCAAGCGTCGTGAGAATAGCCAACTCCACGCAGTCCGGCGCCGCGGAATGCGTGGCCTTTCGCCCCGCAGCGTTGCGGCAGCTGTCCTCGCATCGTCAGCCAGCTCACCGATCAGGCGACTTGCCAAATCGAGAGCCTGCAGCCCCGTCCCCTTCCCTTCGCGAAGCGCCGAAACAGCGTCGTCCAGGCGCAGGACGATGCGAGTGGTCACGGGATCGACGGGTGCGTCCTCATCTGGCGGGGCTTCAGGCGGCGGCTGGAGCATCGAAACTTACGCCTGTGAAGAGGCGCAAATGGAAAATGCAGCTTTCTACTCCCCAAACTCAATCCCAACAATACGCCCTATCCGGATTTAATTATTGATAGCTTTTATCATTCCCGCTAGTCTGCCCTATTCAGCCTCAGCCGAAAATGCAGCAAACCGACTGGGCCAAATCGTGTTAATGCGATCCCCAGCAGCTCACGACGTGTTCGTCGTGGCAATTATATGTAGCCTCATCAGAGATTTCCAAATCAATGTTGTTCGTGTCTAGATAAAAATCGGTGCTCGATCAACACGCAGCCGTCTGACGAAACGAGGTTAGATACAGCGCCGCTCTGTCATCTCGACAAGATACGTGGACTGTTTATTGCGTTAAGTATGCCGGCTAACCTTCGCCATTCATTAAGCGTCCGCTCAAGCCGGCGTCTGAGCTAGGATCTATCGATGAATAACGACAACAGCATTGCCCGTGAAAACGACCCGAACGTCTCATCTCATCCGCTGGCAAATCCCCTTCCATTCCCTGTAGTCGGGATCGGTGCATCCGCGGGTGGCATTCAGGCGCTCCTGCGAATGTTCGAAAGCGCGCCAGCTGACATGGATATGGCGTTTGTTGTCGTGCTTCATCTGTCTCCCGAACATGAAAGCAGTGTCGACCAAGTGTTGCAGCGGGTGACACATATGCCTGTGTCCCAAGTTCTTGGGTCGACGCTTATAGAGAAAAATCACGTCTACGTCATTTCGCCGTCAAAAAATCTGACGATGGAAGACGGCCATCTTCTTGTGACTGACTCTGACAGCCCGCGAGGACAACCAGTTGCCATCGATCTTTTCTTTCGCAGCTTGGCTCAAGTGCATCGCGAGCGAGCGATGGCGGTCATCCTTTCGGGCTCTGGCAGCGACGGTGCAGTGGGCATTAGCCAGATCAAAGAGTTTGCAGGCATCACGATCGCGCAAAGCCCTGACGACGCGCAATATCCCGCGATGCCGCAAAGCGCGATCGCCACACACATGGTCGATTTTGTGCTGCCCGTCGTGGACATTCCTCAGCAGTTGATCAGGTTGTGGCGAAACGCCAAGGTCATTCAGCTCCCGACTATTCAACCCGCGGAACGCGCCAAGATCGAAAAAGTCGACGCGGCAAACGCGGAGCAGGCGCTATCAGAAGTTTTGAACGAATTGTTGAAGCGCACTGGACATGACTTCAACCATTACAAGCGAGCGACGGTGCTGCGTCGAATCGAGCGGCGCATGCAGGTTAATCTCGCGCCCAATGTGCCGGCGTATCGCGACTTTCTGCTTGCCACGCCTGAAGAGTCAAAGCTGCTTTTACGCGATATGTTGATCGGCGTGACCAACTTCTTTCGTGATCGCGAATCTTTCGAAGCTTTTGAGCGGGAGACCATGCCCAAAATGTTTGAGGGCCTTTCGCCCAACGATCAGATTCGCGCTTGGGTCGCAGGATGCTCAACCGGAGAAGAGGCCTATTCAATAGCCATGCTCTTGAGCGAGCGCGCTGAAATGCAGCCGTCCGGTCAGTCCTTTCAGATCTTTGCGACCGACATCGACGAACGGGCGATCAGAATCGGGCGCGCTGGAATGTATCCATCCTCGATCCTGACCGACGTGCCGCCCACTCGACTTCGTCTGCATTTCACGAAGGAACAGTTGCGCTACCGCGTGAATAAGCGCTTGCGCGAGCAAATTTTATTCGCTGAGCACAACCTGCTTCGAGATCCGCCATTTTCCCAGCTCGATCTCGTGTCGTGCCGCAATTTGCTCATTTATCTTGACCGCACCGTGCAACGACAAGTACTAGAGCGATTTCATTTTTCATTGCGGCCGGGAGGCTTTCTCTTCCTGGGGTCGGCCGAGACAGCTGATGCCGCAGAAGACCTCTTTGAACTGGTGGATAAAAAGCACCGGGTTTTTCGAGCAAGACAGCTAGCGCGGTCAAAAGGCCTATCTCACCTACCCGTCGCACGTGCGATTGGATCGACGAACATGGTTGTGTTGCTCCCTAACGTTCACCGGACAAAAGCATCCCCGGTGCTTCCTTATCAAGATCTGCACCGTCGGGCGATGGTCCAGTACGGACCGCCAAGTGTCGTCATAGACAGCACCTCACGCGTTGTACACGTCTCGGAATTTGCCGGTAAGTATCTGCGCTACGTCAGTGGCGAACCGTCACAAGACCTGTTCGATATCGTCCTGCCAAGCTTACGACTGGCGCTCCGTACGGCGATATTCGAGGCGACCAAAGAAAGCGTTGCTGTTGATGCCAAAGCCGTAGCGTTACGGATAGACAGTCGCCCCCTGCGGAGCGTGTCAATGAGTTTGCGACACCTGGGTGTTTACATTCAGTGAGCAAGCGTCAAGTTTTATGCGGGTTTGGGATTCCTTCTTTTTGGGTGGGTTGATCCATGCGGCGACGGGCAATTC
>NZ_JBSIPA010000450.1:0-5220 GCF_053574605.1 Caballeronia sp. M23-90
TGGGCCAGGTTTTTTGACGGGGTCGAGACCTCCAAGAAGCATACGGCCACTGTCTCTGCGCGCATCAAGTGTACGCCCCTGAAGTTTCTATTCATGAGGGTCGCGCCCAAGCGCGTGGGGCGGTTTTATAGAAGGTTGTGGGGGTCGGCATGGCTTTATTCTTTTAGAAACGGCAACGCACATTCGATCAGCAACTCGGGCGCTTCTTCGGGGATGTAATGGCCGCAGGGCAGCGCGTGGCCGGTGACCTTGTCGGAGAACGCGTTCCACTCGGCGATGGGATCGAAGCACTTTTCAATCACGCCTTCCGCACCCCAAAGCGCCAGGAATTCGCACGCGATTTTCTGGCCATTCGCGAGCGACTCGCGGTCGTGCTCGAGGTCGATCGTCACGCTCGCCCGATAGTCCTCGCAGATGCCATGCGCCGTGCCGGGAATCTGCAGGCATCGCAGATATTCGGCGTATGCCTCCGGCGTGAACGGCTTCAGGCCCGCGCTCCGTGCGCCAATGGTCTGCTTGAGGTAAAGGTCGGCGTCGGCGTTGATCAGCGTTTCGGGGAAAGGCGCTGGACGCACGAGGAAGAACCAGTGCCAGTAGGCGCGCGCGAATTCGAACGAGGTCTTTTCGTACATCGCCAGAGTTGGCGCAACGTCGAGCGTGATGAGGCTTGTGACAACGTCAGGGTAATCCAGCGCCATGCGCACCGCGACACGGCCGCCACGGTCGTGGCCCAGCACCGCGAACGTTTCGTGACCGAGCGAGCGCATCAGGTCGACCTGATCTTGTGCGAGGCGGCGCTTCGAGTAGTTGCTGTGATCGGGCAGACCCTGGGGTTTGTCGCTGTCGCCATAACCGCGAAGATCTGCGGCCACCAGCGTGAAGTGCTTTGCCAGCGCGGGCGCAACCTTGTGCCAGATCGCGTGCGTCTGTGGATGGCCGTGCAGCAGAAGCAATGCCGGGCCGGCGCCGCTGGTAATTGCCTTGATTTTGACGCCATCGACAGTAGCCGATACGTCCTTGAATCGATCGAACATCATTGTCTCCAACAGTTTTATGAAGTTTAATTGATGCGTCAGCCGATACAGTTTCTATTCAGGCAATCCAGACTTAACTTTCAGGAACGAATACGATGGACGGCTTTTCCGATCTGAGCCTCTTCACACTGGTGGCGCGGCATCGCAATCTGGCGGCGGCGGCGCGGGATCTGGGCGTGACGCCGCCATCGATCAGCAAGCGTCTTGCACAACTCGAGCGGCGTCTGGGCGTAAGGCTTCTGAACCGGACGACACGACGCGTCAGTCTGACGCCCGAAGGCGAGTTGTATCTGGCGGACGGCTCCCGGATCCTCGATGAACTCGCGGAACTCGAGCAGTTGGTCACGAAAAGCCGAGGCGAACCGACCGGCTTGCTGCGCGTGAATGCATCGTTTGGATTTGGACGCAGACGCGTGGCGCCGGCGGTATCGAAGTTCATCGCGCGCTATCCGACGATCAAGATCCAGCTGCATTTGTCGGACAGGCCAGTGAACTTGCAGGAGGAAGGCTTTGATCTGGGCATCCGTTTCGGCGATGTTCCCGATGCACGGATCAACGCGCGCTTGCTGGTGAAGAACCGGCGGGTGGTGTGTGTATCGCCGGACTATGTGAAGGCGTTCGGTGCGCCCACGACGCCGCATGACCTGACGCGCCATGCGTGTCTCGTGCTTCGGGAGAATGAATCGGCTTACGGGACGTGGCACTTCACGCGGGGGAAGAAGGCTGAGACGGTCAAGGTCGACGGACCGCTAAGCAGCAATGACGGAAGCGCGGTTCTTGAATGGGCGCTCGATGGACGCGGCATTGCCGTTCGCTCGCAATGGGAAACGCAGACGCTGGTGCGGGACGGAAAGCTCGTAGTGTTGCTGAACGACTGGGTGCTGCCTAATGCGGATATTCACGCCGTTTATCTCGAACGGCATCAGTTGTCCGCAAAGCTGAGGACGTTTGTGGAGTTTTTAGGGGAAGAGTTAAGGACGAATCTGGCTTAGCCATTGTTTAACGGCGCGACGGTATTCAAATGGCAATTGGCGAGCGCTACTAAGCGACTCGCCAATTGCCATTTTGGCTTTAACGCATAAAGCTCACGCAGCGCGCTCGAAAGCCGGTTGCGCATGGGCATTCCATTCATCGACTTTTGCCGGGTCGGGGTAAGCGCGCCAGCGTGCATCGATTTCGGTCATGCCGTAGGCCAGCGCAAACTTCCGGGCATCCAGCGCGCACGCAAAGTGCCCGAGGATGCCACTCGCGCGCTGCATGCCGTCGAGTTCCCTGACGATCAGCATTGCAGCATATGTACCATCGTCGTAAGCAGCCAGGGGAATCAGAGTCACGTCTTTATAACTGATCTCTCCGTCGCGCATGTCAGACTCCTCTCAGCTTACGATTCCATCCGCCCAACGTTCTGGGCGGGTCGGGTGCATATTTATGTGTTTAGGCATTATCGATAAACAAAATAACCGAGTCATCAGGATTTGCCCTATTTCGAAATTTTTTAATAGATTGGCTGTAATTCATCGTTATTTCATACTGCGTCCGATGCGTTTCCTGATCTGTTCAGGATGTGCTTCGTTAATCGTTCCATGTCTGCTGACATTGAAGACGAATTAGAGATCGTTTTATTGCAGCGCGAAGCGACCACGCACCCGTTCGCGACGGCTGGTATGAAGTTCAACTCGCGAGCGGCAATACAGCGTTTGCGAAATTTGGCGCGGGCGAGTGGACAGAAAAGCCTTTGCTGGTTTTCACGCACTGGAGAGGGTTGGTCGCCGATCCGGGCGTGGCGCGGGAAACCGGGGACATCAGCGCGGAAGTGGTTGCGGCTGAAGGGGTGAGAG
Source organism: Caballeronia sp. M23-90 (assembly GCF_053574605.1). Classification (NCBI taxonomy): domain Bacteria; kingdom Pseudomonadati; phylum Pseudomonadota; class Betaproteobacteria; order Burkholderiales; family Burkholderiaceae; genus Caballeronia; species Caballeronia sp. M23-90. Next base: position 2,873 of record NZ_JBSIPA010000450.1, read on the forward strand.
CGGTGTGGGACAAGTTCTTCCCGGGGGCCGGCGACGAAAAGCACAAGCCGCTGGAAGTTGGCTGACCGATGAGCAAGTCGCCGAAGCTCTTCGGCGACTGCTCAAGGCCACCGCCCCCAGAACGCCTCCGAACCGCTGCATTCCGTGCGAATGAAATCCGACAGCAGCTTCACTCTGGCAATGTCGCGAGTATCGGCATGTGACACCAGCCAGTAGGAACGGCTCAGCGCGATTTCATCAGGCAATATGCGCACGAGCGCAGCCTCCTTGCGCGCGATAAAACATGGCAGCACGCCGATCCCGGCACCGCCGCTCACAGCCGCCGCCTGGCTGATCACATTCGAGATACGCAAGGCCGGCATGAGCGCCGTCGATATCTGCGATAAATAATCAAGCTCGGTGCTCCACATCAGGTCATCGATATAACCGATCCATCGATGCTTGAAGATGTCCTGGAACATATTGATGGGCGCATGTGACTCAAGATATGCGCCCGATGCATAAACCCCCAGCGCATAGTCATTGAGCCGATGCGCATAAACCCGCCCGCGCGTCGGCCGCGTCATGGTCACCGCAATATCCGCTTCCCGCTTCGACAAGCTGAACATGCGCGGATTGGCAACGAGTTCTATCTCCAGATCCGGATGCGCCGCCGTGAGTTTCGCAAGCCTCGGCGCCAGAAAATAGGTGCCGAAACCCTCCGGCGTTCCCACGCGAACCGTCCCGGTCAAACCACCTGAAGGATCGTCGAGACGCGCGTTGATACGCATTGCCAGGCTCTCCATGGCCTCGGCATCGGTCATCAGCCGTTCGCCTTCGGGCGTCAGTAGAAACCCGACCGAACTGCGCTCGAACAACGTCACCCCAATGCTCGCTTCAAGCGATGCAACCCGTCGGCTCAACGTGGAATGGTCAACGCCCATTTGCTGCGCCGCGATAGTCAGGCGTCCTGCCCGGGCAATTGCAAGGAAGGCTTGAAGCGCATCCCAGTCGAATTTTCGCATGGGGATTTTTGCACAGCGCGGTTGTGGAATTGCCCATTCTATTGCAAAAAGCATGCTGCTATCTTTGGATCAAGGACGCTCTCAACACCCTTCCGATCATCACAACAAAGGAGACAGCATGTCGCTCATAGCGAAACTCGAAGCACGCGCTCAAGCAGGCCGGCCGGTTCGCGTCGGCTTGATTGGCGCAGGAAAATTCGGCTCGATGTATCTGTCGCAAGCCCCGCGCACGCCTGGCATTCATCTGGTTGGTATCGCGGACATTTCTCCTGAGCGGGCGCGCAACGCGATGCATCGCGTAGGCTGGGAAGAAGCGCGTTATTCCGCTGCTTCGTGGTCCGAAGCATTGCGCAGCGGCTCGACCTTCATCACCGACGACGCCGACGCCATGATCGCGAGTGACCACGTGGATATCGTGATCGATGCCACCGGCAGTCCCGCCGCGGGCATCCATCATGCATTGCTCTGCTGCAAGCACAAGAAGCACATCGTGATGGTGAACGTCGAGGCCGACGTACTCGCAGGTCCGTTGCTGGCAAGACGCGCGGCTGAAGCCGGCATCATCTACTCGATGGCATCGGGCGATCAGCCCGCGCTGATTGCGGAAATGGTGGATTGGGCACGCACCATCGGCTTCAAGGTGATCTGCGCCGGCAAAGGCACGAAGTATCTGCCGGTCTATCACCAGTCCACGCCCGACACAGTATGGAGCTACTACGGTTTCACCGAGGAACAAGTCGGATCGGGAGACTTCAACGCGCAGATGTTCAACTCGTTTCTGGATGGCACGAAATCGGCGCTGGAGATGGCGGCTGTATCGAATGCGTGCGACTTGCGGCCGCCTTCCGACGGACTCGCGTTCCCGGCATGTGGCGTCGATGACCTTCCGAACCTGTTGAAGCCCGCGTCCGAAGGCGGAATTCTCCCGCATCGGGGAAGCGTGGAAGTGGTGTCATCGCTCGAACGCGATGGACGGCCTGTGTTCCGCGACTTGCGATGGGGCGTGTATGCGGTCTTCGAAGCGCCATCGGATTATGTACGCGACTGCTTTGCGCAATACGGGCTCAAGACCGACAGCAGCGGACGTTTCGCGGCCATGTACAAGCCGTATCACCTGATCGGGCTGGAACTGGGGATATCGATTGCGAGCATTGCCGTGCGCGGTGAAGCAACCGGCGCAACCACCGGCTTTCATGGCGATGTCGCGGCCACCGCGATCCGCGACTTGCGATGGGGCGTGTATGCGGTCTTCGAAGCGCCATCGGATTATGTACGCGACTGCTTTGCGCAATACGGGCTCAAGACCGACAGCAGCGGACGTTTCGCGGCCATGTACAAGCCGTA
>NZ_JBSIPA010000451.1:0-5215 GCF_053574605.1 Caballeronia sp. M23-90
GTGGAAACCTTGTTCTATTTGCCGTGGAATCGGCATTAACTTTGCCGTGGAATCGGCATTAACTTTGCCGTGGAATTCGTGATTTTTTTCCCGTGGAATCCTTGTTCGCGATGGCGTGGAATACGCAAGGTCGACACCGTCGAGCAGCCAGTGCAACTGTTCCACCGTCAGCTCAAGAACTGCCGCCTCGCGGGGCCATGCAAAGCGGTCTGCCTCTAACCGTTTGATCAATAGCCAGAAGCCCGTTCGGTTCCACAGCATGAGCTTTACATGGTCGCGCCGCTTGTTGGTAAAGGCATAAACCGCGGGAGCGAACGGGTCGAGTTTCAATGCTTGCTCGACCAATGCAACCAACCCGTTAATCCCTTTACGACCGTCGATGGCGTCGCGGTGAAGGAAGACCTTCAAGCCTTCGTCGAATCGAAACATGGCAAGGTACTCAGCGTGGCTAGTAGTGACAGCAACTGATCGTCTCGGGCATCATCGAATCCAGCCTTGATGCCGTTGGGAAATCGAACCTCCAAGCGAGGTGCAGTCTCCCTTGGCTGGGCCTGAGTTGGAATCACGGGTATGAAAGCCGCTGCCGCCGGGTTCAAAGTCTTAGCCACCGGCACGATCCCGGTGCTCGCCCGCCGTTTTTTATCAGCCGTAACCCACGTACGCAACAAGTTTGCGTTTAATCCGTGGTCCAGCGCGAGACGTGCGACGGACACGCCCGGCACCTTGCAGGCCTCGATCAGTTCTCGCTTGGCTTTCGGGTCGTACACGCATCGACCGTCCTGCTTGCGGCCTACAATAAGCCGCGCTTTTAACTCTGAGGTGATGTCAGTCATAGATGTCCACGTTGATTTACGTGGACATATGGTCGCCACTGTGAGGCGCTTCCGCTAGACGCTGACAACGGACCGCTTACCATCGTTCCGCGTCAACCACTTGTCTTTGTCGTCTTCATCGTGTTCCAGCGATGGTCGCAGTGGCGGCAACGGTGGAAAACGTTGTACGCCCGATGCACAACTTGGACTTGCTCCTGTCGCTCGACGGTCTTAAACACTTGACCGGTGCTGTCTTTATGCTTGTCCTGCCGCGTAACGGTTTCGAAGCCGTATTGTTCATCTACCAGGTCGCGACCTAATTCTTGTTTCGCGAATAGCTTCCCGCACTTCGAACATTTTGTACGGAAAATGAGAAAGGTCACGATTGCAGCGATGACACCGCACGCTTTTACGTCGGACCAGAAGTCGGACTTACCTTCGCTGGCCGTAGGAACGGATGCCGCATCGCCGCCCGGCGATGTGCCTGTGGTCTGTTCAACTGCTGTCGTGCTGGCCGTCTGTGGTGTCGTTGGAGCAGTGTTTGCGTCGGTAACTTGGCTGGCTTCGACGGGCGTTGCACTGATTGGCGATGGCGCTTGTGGATCGACGAGGGAGTCTCGACGAGGGCTGTCGCCATTCGACGGCGACGCAGCCTGCGGATTCAGTGCTGCGTCAGCAGTAGCTGTTGCTTGCGCCACTGCGTTAGCATCGCCGATGGTTGGCACCGTCGATCCTTCGGATGCTGGTCGGTCATCCGGCATGCTCGATAGCTGGTCAAGGCGGCCAATATAGGCAGCCCTCAAACAGTCTGCATCGCCACACTGGTTCCGTTTCGCCAACCATTCCCTCTGGCCTGCCTGAGCACCCGAATCTTGCCTTAACGCACGTTGATACGACTCAGCCAAATTTTCGTCATCGAGCGAGAGGTCCGGTGTGGAACATATCATTTTCTCAACATCGGTTGTTGCGCTAAGGCAATCGAAACTCGCAGGAAATGCATACACGGGCATACAGGCTATCAAGCCGACAGCAATCAATCTCGTTACTGACATATCGCTACTTCCTTTCGAAACCGTTAAAAGATCTTCTATCGAAGCATCCAGCACTCGACGCCCGGTCGGTACGTTGCCTACTCGACCGTTAACGTCCCGCCGAAAAAGTTCTTTACAAGAATTCGGTGCGTTCCGCGAAAACGTCGCGGTCCGGACATGAAGCGCCCGTGGGTTACATCATCGGGCAGGGAACGTGGGAAGCCGTCAGAACGCCGGTGAACACCGGGTGTCGTCCATTCCCCAGGGGTCTAGTAACCGCCTATGGAAGCACCGTCAGCATTCGTTGGTTCTCAGTGCATCGGTGTGTACAGTACGGCGGTGTCGTCACGTTGGCGAACGGCGAGCTGCGTCCATAGGGTTCAAATACGATACAGATTGGTACGCAACTGAATATCTTTGGCCGAATTCAAAAATTTTTAGAAATACCTAAAGTATCTCGCTCGTTTGACGATATTCCAGTAGCTGCATCGTGCACATGACGGTCCCGAGCACTTGGCGGCGACGGGCGAAGCTGTGTAAAGGGTTGAATGTGTGTAACTTGGAAAACTGAATGAATTTCTGTAGACATTGCGCGAAGTCGATTCATGAGACGGCAATTTCCTGCCCCCAATGCGGAGGTGTTCAAAATGCAACTCCAACAGAAGTTACGCAATCGTCAGCCGGAAAGCTATGGATGTCCATCACGTCGCTTGTCACCGGAATCCTTTCATTCTGCACCCTGTTTGCTGACTCCGGTTGGGATAAAGACACCTTAGCGGGAGTGTTTTTTTTGTTCATCATTCCGGCCTTGGTCTTCGGAACGCTGACGATTAGCCAGAAAAAAGCCGGTAAAGGGATGGCAATCGCTGGCATCGCCTTATCGGTTATGACGGCGGTGTGCCTGCTAGGCATATCAAATCAAACGTATAAATAATCCACACGTCAGGAAGGAGAGAAAAATGGATATGGTTTTCTGTCATGGCTGCGCTAAAGAACTCCACAAGTCTGCGCCTAGCTGCCCCGGTTGCGGCGCCCCACAGGCGGCGCACAGCCCACACGCAGGTTCAACAACTCAACGGTCAGAAAATTGGTATTTGGAGCCATTAAAGAAATACGCAACGTTCAGTGGGCGTGCGCGGCGCAAAGAGTACTGGTATTTTGTACTTTTCAGCACGATCATCACGGTGGTCTTGGCGATAGTCAGCAGTTTGATGGATATAAAAGACGTGCTAAATGGCCTTTACAATCTGGCGGTCTTGCTCCCAACGATCGCAGTGGGAGTAAGGCGCATGCACGACACTGGTCGTAGCGGTTGGTGGATTCTTCTTCCGATCGTAAATATTATATTTCTCGCTCAGGACGGTCAGTCTGGCGATAATAAGTATGGCCCAGATCCCAAAAAAACAGCCTAACGCCACCGTAGATTGAGTTATTTTGAACGGTAGAAAAGCCCGCAATGCTCAAAACATTGGGGCTTTTTGATCTTGGCGCCGACCAATTTCTACAGTTCCCGACGCATGCGCCGCATGAGTCGCGAATCAACGATGACGGCAAGGTTATTTCAGCCCATCCGTGAACGCAGTGAGGATGGTCTTATTCGGGCTTTTGAACAGCGCGAAGATGTTGTCCACGTTGGCGGTCGAAACCGCCTTGACCCTCGTGTCTTTGCCAGATGGCGACAGCGTTACTGTCAGTGAACCCCACGTCATGAACTTCTTATAATTCGCTTCGATCTGATAGATGTTCGCGTTCTGGGTTACTTTCGTAAATCCGGCTGACTTCAGCGACGTAACGCACTTCGACAGCCATTCGCTGCGGTTGCCCGTCACGACAAGCTCTTCTTCCATAGACTTTCTGATACCCATTGCTTTCCCCGGTTGAGTTTGTTATTGGATGTGATCCGTTGCTAATCGAAAGGTCGCGGCAACAGTTGACGCCGCTTAACCGACGCATTGCAACTCTGTTAAAGACGGGCGTATTTTGAGACGTTACCGTCAACTTCTATCGTTTATTCTCTTGTACATCGCGACTCGATAAGTAGAACAGTCGTATTCGCTGCCCTCGTTACGGCCACGAATGACCCGCATGTCAAAACCGATCTCCATCTCGATTTTGCACTTTTTTACGACGTTCTTTGTAATTTTAGTTCGCAAGACCTCGTCGTAGACTGCTGTCGTTCCCACTTGTTCGTTTACCTCCCATGCGACCACGCGATGCCCTACGATTTCCCTGTCGGACGTTGGGTACCCTAATGCATCAATGGCGTAGTCAATGGGCTTGCCTACCATTCTGCGTACCGCACCTGCGGTTGTCTGCTGCGGAGGAGTCGCGCAGCCGGCCACCAGAATGCCCAGTACCAGCCCGGTCCCAATCACACGAAGCGTCATTCCAGTCCTCTTATTTGAGCCAAGGACTGTATAACGGCATAGCTTTGGGATTCTTAAAAAGTCTGCCTTTTTTGAGAATGCGAGCGTACCTCAAGCAGGTTGGAAAACGATCAGATAGTTGTCGCCATCAAATTCGCGAACCTTACCAACAACCTCTCGCCATAAATGAAATTTCTTGCGGATCGTGCTGCCGTCTTTGCCGTCGTCAACCAATGACGCACCATCCGCTGTGGCGACAACGGCGCGGAGCGGAATGTTGACTTCAAAGGCCTGTCGCAGGTGTTCCGCAAACAACTTATGGCCCAGATGGTTCTTACCCGACCGTGTCACGGCAACTCGATAAGCAAAAGCATCCAAACTCCGGTCCCTCTTGATCTTGTGTTGCCACAGGCTGACGACAAGGTCTCCGTTTTCGGCAATCGCGCTAAAAGCCCATTTCGGGTTAATTGGTGCGCTTCGTAACCGCGAAATGCTTCCGTGAAGTTCATTCCTATCTTCCCCCTGGAAATCTGGCATTGATGAGAAAACCGCCGATAGGCGGCGGTTCCTAAAACCAGGTGGTGTTCGTCAATTGAAATTGAGCTATCACATCGCGGACAACGTCTGGATGCGTGTGGCAGTCACATTGAGCAAGCACGCCGCGTCATCACATGCATTCCGTACCTTTATCCAGTCGCGCTGGTCCTGTTTCAGCGTCATTTGGTCTGTCGGTTTCAACGCTGCTGTGCGATAGGCCGCCGTAAGTTGGCGATCCGCATCTGCCGTTTGTGGACTTGAACATATCAAATGTTCAATCTTGGATGAAGCTTTCGAGCAGTCAAACGATGCAACTATTGCAGACTGCGGCGGCGCCGTTTCGGGGGCTGACCAAGATCCGGTCAAATTGCTATCATAAGCCTCGTAGTTATGATAACGCTTCGACTTATTCGATTGAGGTATAAAGCGTTCCGGCAGTGATTGGTTGCCCGAACTTCCGGAAGGTTTG
>NZ_JBSIPA010000452.1:0-5200 GCF_053574605.1 Caballeronia sp. M23-90
TGGTGGCTGCCGCGACGACCGAGCGCGCGACGCCTGTGTGGAAGCTGCGGTGATCCGCTGGGCATCGGTGCGAATCGCCTGCTGTACTTCCGGCGAAAATTTCTGTTGTGCGATCAGACCTTGGGCTGCGGCCGGCTGTCCGTCGACCAATAGAAACAACGCAACGTTGCTCAGGATCTTCGGGTTGTTCTGCGCAAGCTCAGCCGCTTTCATAAGCGGCACGCGGGCACCGGCAATATCGCCGAGACACAGGCGTGCATACGCGAGATCGGAAAGCGTGAGCGCATCGGTAGGTTCGAGGCGCGATGCGGCATCGAGAGATTCGGATGCCTTACTGAAGTCGCCCGCGCTTCCCGCAAGCAGACCCAGTCCGCGATATCCGCGAGCCGCAAGCGGCGTATTGATGAGCTTCGTATAGGCATCGGCGCTGGCTTGCGACTGACCGGTCTGGCGTAAGGCGTCGGCGCGCAGCAAGATGGTATCGGGGGTGGAACCATATTGTTTTTCGTACGCATCGATATGCGCCAGCGATGCATAAAACAATCCTTGCGACTGCATCTTGTCGATCAGCGCGAGATACATGCCGGGTGTATCGGGCGCGTCCTGCTTCTGTTGTGACTGACGCACTGCAGCCTCGCGTTCAGCCTGGATGCCGACGCCATATCCGCTGTCGATCTTCGACGCGCAGCCACACAAAGCGGCCAAACCGCCACTTGCAAGAACCATCAATACGATTGCAGCATTTCTCATGACTCACTCTCTTCAACGTCATTCGACGTCATTTGTGCAGCGTGGACAGCGAGTGGAACACACCGATAAACCCCGGCCCCGCCGTCATGATCAGCAATGCAGGCAGCAAGGTCACGACCATCACGCCGGTCATCTTCACGGTCAGCGCGCCGATGCGTTCCCGCAATGTCGCTCGACGCGATTCGCGCAACCGGTCGCCGAACTGGCGCAGCGGTTCCTGAACGGCACCACCGTGCTTGTCGACTTGGATGACGAGACGCATCACGGCGGTCAGGTCGTCGTTTTCATAACTGGTGGAAAGCCGGTTCAGCGATTGTTCGCGCGTGCGTCCCGTGTTGAATTGCCGATGCGCGAGCGCGAGTTCCTTCGACAACACCGGCAGCACGGTCGCAAAATCGCTGATCATGACTTGTAGGGTTTGATCGAGCGACAAGCCCACGCCTTGTAGCAAACGCAACAGGTCCACGAACATCGGCAATTCGCCGACAACCGCGCGCTGACGTGCGGTCGCGCGACGCCGCACGAGCCACTTCGGCAACATGAAGCCAAAGGCGAGCGCGCCGAACATCCACACCACAAGCCGCGGCTCGCCGCTGCGCCAGACGAACACGACGAGCGGCAACAGTACGGAACAGGCAATCCGCGCGGCGAAGAAACGGGCCCGCGCGGTGTTATCGAGGAAACCGCAGCGGTCGAGCAAACGGCGGTCTTCGTCGGCGACAACGATTTTTCCGAGCGGCGTATCGAGCCATCGCACGGCAGCCCGGTTCAGCGTCTGAACAATGCGGTCGACGCTCGTGGACCGCGACTTGTCTGCATTGTCGGATAATTTGGCACCCTTTCTCTCGTTCGATCCCGATACGGCCGCGCGTGCAGCCGCCGCCGCGCTAGCGGCGCGCTGATCGAGCGCGTGATCGAGCGTACGCGCGCTGCGGCGATTGTTCCCGAAAACGGCAACCATGAGCAGAGCGATCAATACGCAAGCCGCCGAGGCACACATCAGCGCAACAACAAAAAAAGTGTCCGCGTTCATGTCATTCCTTCAACTGAGCAAGCGAATACAACAGGAAAACGCCAAGCGCCTGCAGACCGACTGCCACGAACACCAGGTGCTGGCCGAGCGGATCGGCCCACATTGCTGCAAAGTACCCCGGGTTGGAGATGATCATGAAGGCGCCGACCAGGACTGGCAAAAAGCCAAGCACCCAGGAGGACAAACGTGTCTCAGTAGTGAGCGCGACCAGTTCGCGTTCGGCCTGCTCGAGGTCACGCATCAGCGCGGCCATGCGGTCAAGCATGACGTCCGAGCGCCCGCCATAACGCACCGATATCCGCAAGACCGAGCCAACAAGTTCCAGTTCGCGCACGCGATACACAGTCGCCACATGTTTTAGCGCGACCTCAATGTCCACCCCCGAGCGCAACATGCGTGAAACCCGATCGAGACAATCGCGCAAAGGTGTGTCGGCGGTGGTAAGCGCCGCCTGAAACGAGGCTGGCACGCTATTGCCTATGATGATCAGACGCACGATGCCATCGAGGAAGACCGGCAACTGGCGCTTGATGCGCTGATAGCGTTTTTGCGCGCGCCATGACAGCACGGCATAAAGACAAGCGCAGCTAATAACAATGAACCCTATCCCCAGCAGCCAATGCGTTCTCACGCTAACCGCGATTGCACCGGCCAAGACCACAGCGCCCGTGGTCAGGAGAAGAGCACGAGGGTTCGCGATGCCCGCGCGGCTCATCAGGTTGCCAAACGCGTACAAGATCCGTTCGCGCCGGTGCTTTACATGTTCGCGAAAGCTGCGCGGCGCGCTCTGGGACGGCATCGCGGACGGCGCAATGACACGTGGCCGTTGAGCTTGTGCCGCATCGCTCCCCTCTGTAGCGCCATGCGCGGAGGCCACGCGCCGGCCGACGAACTGGTCCGTCATCGCGCGATTACGCGAGTCCTGCGAGCGCTGCCACAGCAACAACCCGCCCGCTGCGCACAACAGCGCGACCATCAGCACGAAGCCGATACCGCTAGACATTGAAGCCCCCGCCCGAGCGTCCGAAACCGCGGCCAAACCCGTCGTTGAAACCGTCGCGTTCGCGCATGTCGTTGCCGAGCGCCTGCCGGTATTTCGCGAGCTTCGGCGAACTCGGATGAATGCCGAGCGACACCCAGTTGTCCTGTTCCTCGCCGCCTTCGAGCAAGACGGGTTCGTATCTGTACAACTCCTGCGTCGCGACAATGTTGTCGGAAAGCCCTGTAACCTCGGTGACCGACAGGATCCGTCTGCGCCCGTTGGAAAGCCGGCCAATCTGCACAATGAAGTCGATGGCGTTCGCGATCTGCCGCCGCAGGCTCGACTCCGTGCCCTGAAAACCGGCGAACCCCGCCAGCATCTCCAGCCGGTAAAGACATTCACGCGCCGAACTTGCGTGCACGGTGCCCATGGAGCCATCGTGGCCGGTGTTCATCGCCTGGAGCATTTCGAGCACTTCGCCGCCGCGCACTTCGCCCACGATGATCCTGTCCGGCCGCATCCGCAACGTGTTGCGCAAGAGGTCGCGGATCGACACCACGCCCGCGCCGTCGAACCCGCCGGGCCGGCTTTCGAGGCGCACCACATGCGGATGATTGAGCGAGAGTTCTGCCGTGTCCTCGATCGTCACCACGCGTTCATGCTTTGGAATGAAGAATGCAAGTGCGTTGAGCAAGGACGTCTTGCCCGAACTCGTTCCGCCCGAGACCAGCACGTTGCATCGTGCGGCGACTGCTGCGTCGAGCAGCCCGCTGATCTCCTGATTGAACGTGCCGTTGGCGAGCAGATCGTCAGGACGCAAGGGATCGCGGCGAAACTTGCGTATCGATACAACTGGTCCGTCCAGCGACAACGGCTCGATCACCACGTTCACGCGTCCACCGTCGGGCAGGCGTGCATCGACCATTGGGTTCGATTCATCCAGCCGCCGCCCGATAGGCGCCAGAATCCGCCGCACGATGCGCAGCAGATGCGCGTTGTCGGCAAAACGCACGGGGATCTTCGAGAGCATGCCGTGACGCGATACATAGACATCGTCGAAGCCGTTGATCAGGATGTCCTCGACGGCGGGGTCTGCAAGCAGATCCTCGATCGGCCCGAAACCCGCGAGTTCCTTCGTCAACGCCTCGCCAACCAGACGCACTTCGCTTTCGTTCAACGGAATGCGCCGCATGCGCACGAAGCCGTCTATCTCGAGGTCGACAAACTGTTGGATCGCCTGACGCGACCATCGTCCGAACTCTGCGCCGAGTTCTTCGATGCGCGTGAGCAGATGTTCGTGGGCCGCGTGCTTGATGTCCTGGAACTGCTGCGTGTGCGCAAACGAAGTGGCGTCGTCGGCGAATTCGATGTCTTTTGCCATCTTCTATGACCGCTTTTTAAAAGTGGAAAGGAACCGCTTGACGCTGCTCGCCGCGTCGGTGGACGCAACGGGTGTTGCGCTCTCCGGTACAGACCCTGGCGCACCCGCTTCCAGCGCTTTGCCGCCGCCAAGACGCGCGAGCAGACCATCTAGCGCCCGCACGTACGGATCGCGCTCGGCAATATCCGCGAGCAATTGTCCCTGGTTCACGGCTCGCCCCAGCGCCTGCGTGCGCGAGGGCAACACTGCAAGCAACGGCAAGCCCAGCCGCTCGGCGATCTGGTCGGCGCCGAAATGCAGCGTCGCGTCGAACTTGTTCACGACCAGATGCATTTTTTGCGGCGCATCTGTCTGCGACTGCGCGTCATGTTCGCGTATTCCTTCGAGCAGTTCGACAGCCGACACTGCCGACGCCACGTTCGGGTCGCAGACGAGCCACACGTTGTCCGCGGCTTGCACGACCTGGCTGATGAATTCAAGGTTGGTGAAGCCGCCGAGGTCCACCAGTTGATGATCGAAAAACGTCCGCAACCGGTTGAGCAAACTGACCGCCGATGCATACGACACCTCGCGCATGGAGGCAAGGTCTGTCGGCAACGTGGTGACGGCAAGACCACTCGCGTGACGGCCAAACGCGGTATGCACGAAGGTCTGGTCGAAGCGGCGCAGATTGCGCACGGCATCGACGAAATTGAATTCGCTTTGGGTGTCGAGCAGCACGGAACTGTCGGCGGCGGGAATGCCGAGGTCGAGCAGCGCCGCAGTTTTCAACGCAGTGACATCGCGCTTTTGCAGCTTGACCGCGAGGTTTGCGGCCAGCGTGCTGACGCCCACGCCTATACGCGCGCCGAGTAGCACCGTAATTTTTCCGTGGCGGTTCGCGGTGCGCTGGGTTTGCGCAGACAGGCTCGCCTGTTCCAGCAATTGCTGCGTGATCCGGGCTGCTTCTGCGGGATCGCCATCCATATCGATGAAATCACGCACGCCTGCGCGCAGCGCTGCAACCGCGCTGTCGGAGCCTTGCAGCGATCCCAGCGCGACGATCGCGAGGCCA
>NZ_JBSIPA010000453.1:0-5198 GCF_053574605.1 Caballeronia sp. M23-90
AATAGCAAAGGCCCCGCGTCGCTGCGCTCCGTTTGTTCGCGATGACGTGGAATTCCTGTTCGCTTTGCCTTGGAATCACGATTCACTTTGCCGTGGAATGGCCATTCACTTTGCGTGGAATACGCAGATGATTTAGGCGCGGTTTGCAAGGTGGCAAAACTTGTACCGGCTATGCAGGCGCTGGCCGCAAGATTGAGTACTCATTCTTTTTGTGGTTGTATAGACCCGATGCCTTTGGCAATCTTCTTGTCAGTCTAAGCAAACGGTCCGCATGCATATGCCGGATCCTTAGATGGACGGATGTCAAAGCACGCCCCAGCCTCGATGAGATCCGCGCATCTCTTGGGAAATTGCGGCTCGCCGCAAGTGCCAAATGGGGACGAAATCAGGGCTCGGGATGCTGATTGAAGCCATTTTTTTCACCACTTCGAGAAGCTTCGCGAACCATCGTGTGGGTGATGCTATTGCAAGCGGGCTTTTATGGTTATACGGCCGCGGGTCGGGTTGAGTACGGGCAAAACCGGCGGAGTTGGAAGGGCAGAGTGTCGAAATATCGGTTGCCTTACGATTGATTGTTCACGCTCCTGCGGATAATCAGCGAGGCGCGAATTGACGATGACGTCGTCGGCAGCGAGGCGATAGACTTGGCTGAATTTGAGCGGCTCGGGCGCAGACTCGTGAAACCGGCCGGGTCCTGTCAGAATCCCTTCGATATTATTTTTGTGTTTAGTTTTTTCGACGGTTGTGAACGACCACACTTCTCCCGGCTTCGCACGTGCTGACCACTTCGTGAGCATCGAATGCGGTAGGCCGCAGCCACGAGCGCTCGGTCCGTGCTTACGCAAGTGGCAGTTACCGCTGCGCTCGATGTTTCACCAATCCGCAATGCGTGCTGACGCCGTTTTGGTCGCGATTTCCGATGCGCGCGCGGCACGTACGGGTCGCAACTCAAAGAACGGCGAGGTATTTCATATCGCAACGGCGAAGACGGTCAAGTTCACCGCAGGAACAGCATTAGTGAACAAGTAGGATGTTTAAGTTATCTGCACCAGCGCCAGCGTCAGTTGCAGGCGGTTGCGATCAGTTTGGTTTGAAATCTACCGGCTCATACGAGACGAATTGATCGTCGAGCGACTTCAAGGTTTTATGCGTCGCAGCAGGGGCCTGCCCGACACCATCTGCGTTGAACGAGCTTTGTTGACTTGCCCACATTGGCGTCGTACCCCGCGCCACCGTAGTGCGGTTGCTTTTGTGCACCAGCACCCGGGGCGGAAGACGCGTATTCGGAGTGCGGATGCCGTAACTTGCGTATCGGTCTTCGTTCGCTAAAAAGTGAACGGGGTTATGCAAAAAAAACTTGGCTATTACTTGGATTTGGGGCGGATCAACGGCGACGCGGCGGTACTGCTATGAATTGACGCAGTTGCTTTTCTGCTTCCACTACTCGGTGCATTGGCGCCTCGTTCAACTGCCAGTCGTGCAGTGTCAGCATACGTTCAATGACTGGCGCATCCGGTGCACTGATTGTCCATGTGGTGGATTTTTCTGCTCTCGCAAGGGTATTTTCAATCGCGGCTTCTGCCCGTTCGTAAAGCTCAAACAGCAAATCACCAAACCCCAAGCGCTGAAGCGCTGAAGGAAGTAGGCCATGTAGACCGAACGGGTTAACTCGTTAATCTGATACCGATTCCCGCTGTCGCCTCGGCAAGACGCCAGCGCAAGGTGATGGGCAAGAGACAATTCGCGTGCCGAATGCGCCGCCATCGGCAGCAACAACGATTTGCTTAACGGCGCCCGGTTCATGCCCGGGCGGGCAGTTTCTCGTTTTTTTTCTGCCATGAGTTTATCGAACCATGCCGAGTTGAACCGGGTCAGACTGTGTTTGGCGAGGGCAATCGCTACTTATTATCGTTAACGTCCGAAGCAGGAGTCGGACTGGCACTCTGCAAATGATGAAGACCTCAGTTCGTCAAGGCAATCGATCTTCACCGATCAGGATCGGTAACCCACTCATTGAGCCGCGCAACAAAGCTCAACGGTCACCGTTGCACCAAAAGTATTGTAGATCTCTGGCTGCGGATTTCGGCAATGGTGATCAGCCGTTTCGGTGAACGTGATCAGTATGGAAGTTGGTGTTGCGCGGTCAGAGAATTATAACGAAGGTGATCACGATGGGGATGAGTCGGGTTGCTTTGCGTTAGTCTTTCGCATCGAATCACCTTTTATTAGAAGCCTATGCGCTTGGTGCACGAGCCGATCGAGGATTGCGTCGGCGAGCGTGGGGTCTTGCAACCACGCATGCCAATGTTCAAGAGGCAACTGCGAGGTGATGATTGTCGAGCGTGAGCCCACGCGATCGTCGATCACTTCGAGCAGGTCGTTGCGCGCGCCCTGATCGAGTTCCTGCAGTCCCCAGTCGTCCAGCAATAGCACATCAATCTTGGCGAGCTGAGCGAGACGGCGTGTGAAGCTGCCGTCGCCATGGGCGATGCGTAATTCTTCGAACAGGCGCGCGGCGCGCACGTATAACGCGGAGAACCCTTGGCGGCACGCCTGCTGCGCAAAGGCACACGCGATCCAGGTTTTACCGGCGCCGGTCGGTCCACTCAGGATGATGTTCTGGGCGTTGCGGATCCAGTCGCAACTAGCGAGCGTGGCAACGACTCGCTGGTCCAAGCCGCGGCTTTGCCGGATGTCGATGTCCTCGATACAGGCTTGTGGGTTCTTCAGCCTGGCGGCCTTCATCAGGCGTTCAAGACGGCGCGTGTCGCGCCAAGCCAGTTCGCGTTCGACGACCATGCCGAACCGGTCCTCGAACGTCAAACTGGTGCTAGCGGTTAATGCGGCTTGTTCCTCGAAGGCGCGGGCCATGCCGTCGAGTTTCAGGTTCCGAAGTTGCGAGATGGTTTGCTGCATCAACATGGTGACCTCCTTCGGTCAGTGGTAATAGTCAGGCCCGCGCACGTTCTCGTGTTCGGGAGATTGCCATTCAGTGAGTTCGATCGGCACAGATGCCTGTCGGTCCAATCCGGACTTAAGGATCGATAGGACAGAGCGACGCGTGGGCGAGCCGACCACGAGGGCGCGCTGACAGGCCGCTTCAAGGCGCTCGCGCCCGTATTTGCGGGCCAGCGCTAGCAGCCCCAGACAAGCCCGGTAGCCCATTTCGGGATGCGGGCGGTTGGTCAGCAGGTGCCGGACGATTGCCTCGGTGCCGGGGCCAATAGATGCACCCCAGTTCAGCAGGCGCCCGGGAGTCCACTCCAGGTGAGCGCGGTGAGCGACGGGCATGTGCTCGGGCAAAGTCGTGTGTTTGTTGCGCAGATGGCTGCGGGCGTGAGCCGCTACCCGTTTGCCACCGTGAAGGATCTCAACGCCGAAACGGGTCAAGCGGGCATAGACTGGCTGGCGCACGAGGCTGTGCGGGGCGCTGTAGTAGTGGTGATCGACCTCAACATGGTAGTCAATGTTGACGACGCATCGCACGAAGGTCGCGATCTCGTAGCGCTGGTCGGGTAACGGCCGCAACGCCGGTTGGTCGAGCCGCTCGAACCATTCGCGGCGATTACCCTGCAGCTTCTTGAAGGGGCGTTGGTTGAGATCAGCGATGAGACCAGCGATCGCGCGGTTCAACTCGGTCAAGCTGAAGAAGCGGTGGTTGCGCAGACGCGCAAGGACCCATCTCTGGACCACTTGAACTGCCACCTCGGCCTTCGCTTTATCACGCGGCTTTCTTGGCCGTGCTGGGAGCATCGCTGTCGCGTAGTGGTTCACGAATTCCTGCGCCGTGCGGCCAAGGCCCGGTTCGTATCGGTCAGGTCGCGCAATCAGTGCGCGCGGATTATCTGGAACCAGCAGACTCGGAGCGCCGCCGTAGAATTCCATGGCGCCGATAAGCCCGCCGATCCAATCGTGCGTGCCCTCCGAACGCGTCGCACAGGCATACGTATAGTTCGATGCGCCGAGTACAGCGACAAACACGTGCGCACGAAACGCAACGCCACCGCGCCCGTCCAGGATCGGCATGGTGTGCCCGGCAAAGTCGGCAAACAGCTTCTCGCCGGCGCGGTGTTGCTGGCGCATCGAACGTTTGAGCGTCTGCGCCCAGTCGCGGTAGCGCTGGCAGAACTGGGTGTAGCGGTAGGTGCGCTCGCCGAGGTGAGCCTCAACGTACTCCTCCCACAATAGTTGCAGCGTCACGTTTGCCCGCCGCAACTCGCGATGAACCAGCGCGTAGTCCAGGTCGACACGTCGGGCCTGCGAATTCTGATCGGCCGGCAGGCTCAGCTTGGCCTCGAGTTCATCGTCAGCCAGCGGTTCGACGCTCGCCCAGTCCAGATCGGCCGCGCTTGCACGCGCCGCATACGCCGATACCGCTCCCACGCTGATACCCGCGGCCCGGCTGATCTGGCGGTGCGACAAGCCGCGCACCCACTTCAGCCGCAGGACTTCTTTCAATTTGCGCATGCTCATCCGATGTGCCGGCATTACCTGTCCCCTATAAAAGAGACAAGGCTAACGCCCGTCGTTGATGTCATGCGCAACACCACCGCCAGACCGAAATAGCATTCCCGTTTCGGTCCGGTGATCACTCATTCCGGGAGCGTGATCACCTGTTTCGGCAAGATGATCAGTCGTTTCGGAAACGGGTGATCAGCGATCACCATCAACCGGAATGTCTGATCACCTTCCTCCGGATTCACTGATCACGTTCAACCGGAATCCGTGATCACGTTCGCCGAAATACGCACTCTGGCCATAGTCGACCATGGTTCAGCGCACTCTCGCGAATGACGGACTCAGGAATCAAACATGTAACTTGGCTTCGGATCATTCGGAGGCAGCAAGAAGGGTAATGTACGGCATTTTCAACGATCTCAGAAAGGTCTCCACAGCTCCATTCCGGCGTGCCACCGAGTACACAGCGGACGATGGGGGCGACCGCATAAGTCGCCACGTCGCAACCTCTTCCGCCGGTGATTGATCTCGGTCGGGGAGCTTACCGATTTTACCGTCGTATCGGGCAATCCGGTAATCGCGCGGGTGGACGCGATCAAAGATATTGAGGTACGTGCGTATTCCACGCAAAGTGAATGGCCATTCCACGGCAAAGTGAATCGTGATTCCAAGGCAAAGCGAACAGGAATTCCACGTCATCGCGAACAAACGGAGCGCAGCGACGCGGGGCCTTTGCTATT
>NZ_JBSIPA010000454.1:0-5187 GCF_053574605.1 Caballeronia sp. M23-90
CAGCCGGAAAGCGTCGCGGCGAGTAGAGATAAGCCGCAAGCGGCCAGGTAGATTTTCATGATGCTGTCTCCGTATGTTTATGAACTGCTGCCTTGCAAAAACTGTTCAGTCGGTCGCGCCGGCTGTGACCGCCGGTGGCGTGCCGCCCGAATCCGATGATGACCCGCCGCAGCCGGAAAGCGTCGCGGCGAGTAGAGATAAGCCGCAAGCGGCCAGGTAGATTTTCATGATGCTGTCTCCGTATGTTTATGAACTGCTGCCTTGCAAAAACTGTTCAGTCGGTCGCGCCGGCTGTGGATGGAGCAATGACATGAGCCAACCTTTCCACGCCGAACAATGCGCGCACGCCTTCGTGCGAGCCGAGCATGGCGGCTCCGTTGTGGCCGACGCCCGGCACTTCCCAGCATCGATGACTCAGCGCCGGATGCCTTTCCTTGAGGTATGCGAAGTAGGACCGCCCGCGTGCGAGCCTGTGCGGCCCCTGAGCGGCGGCGGCGCAAGAACGGTCGAGCGCGTCGTGATGCGGATCGCGATCTTCCTGGCCGAGCAGGTAGATCACATCGGCGGCGGCGTAGCGTTGTTCGAGCGCTTCAAACTGCGCGGCCTCCACATAACGGGGCGCGCGTCGCACGCCGTATTTCCAGTTGTCCACGCCGGGGCACCGGGCTGTATCGGCGGGACGCAATATGCCTTGGGCGTCAGGGCGCATTGCATCGAAGTACACATACGACGACGGATTCGCAATCACATAGCGGCAATGCACGCCGGGCGCCTTGCATCCCGCCCCGACGATCGCGTACCGGTGCGCAACCTGCGCGCCGCCCGAATGCCCGGCAATGACCACATCGGTGAGTGCCGGAAACCGTGCGCGATCCGCGATTTGTTCAATGAGTGCATCGAGGACATCGAAGGAACTGAGCGGCGCGGGACCGACCGCGTCGTCGCCGCCCATCCACGATGTCCACTCCCAATGCAGCGTGTCGGCAGGCAAGCCGTGCGCGCCGATATCCGCAGTCGCGAGAAATTGCGGCACGAGCAACAACGTGCGGGCCGGATCGGTCGATGCCGCCGCCAGCGCGTTCTGCGCCGAGAGCAAATAGGCGTCGGCATCGCGCAAACGGCCATGCAACAGAACCACGATGCGCGAAACATTTGCTGCATCGCGTTCTTGCATCGAACGATAAAACGGCACAACGCCAGTCCCGCGAGGCGTGGCAACACGCAGGCGTTCGTTGCCGACGGCGCCGACCGGTTGCTCGTTACGGGGTTTATCGAAAAGGGTCATTTAATCCACCGCAACGGCTTCGGGGTCGCGGCGCAGGCGCTGCCCGGAGCGGGTCAGTCCAACCAGCGCGAGCGACACGACGCCTGCAAAAATCAGGTAGTACGCCGGAACGATGTTCGATCCGGTCAGGGTAATCAGCGTGGAGACCGTCAGCGGCGCGAGGCCGCCGAACACGGTGACCGCGATGTTGTACGAGAGCGCCACGCCGGTCGAGCGCGTTGCCGTCGGGAAAAGCTGCGTGAGCATGCCGGGGTGCGGCCCGGACATCAGGCTGAGCACAACGGAGGCGACCATTTGCGCGGCGAACACCCGTCCTGGCGTAGGCGATGCAAGCACCCACGCGAACAGCGGATACGCGATCACGACCCACACAATCGTCACGGGAAAGAACAGCCGGAACGCGCCCACGCGGTCCGCGAGTTTCCCCGCGAGTGGATACCCCACGATTGAGATCAACCCGGAAACCGCCGTTCCCATCAACGCGTTCTTGAGCGGCAAGTGCAATTGCCGCTCGACATAAAGCGGCAGGAAGGTGTGCCACAGGTAATTCGTGGCCGTGCCCACGATGATCACGCCCATCGCACACAAGGAGGCATCGCTGCGTTGTTTGAAAAAGCCGCGAATGGTCTGGCGCGGCGCATGGCCGAGCCGCTGGCGCAGTTCCACGAACTCGGGCGATTCCGCGACCTTGTGCCGGATATAGAACCCGACGGGCCCGACCAGAGCGCCGAGCAAGAACGGCACGCGCCAGCCCCAGGATTCAAGCGATGCACGATCGAGATTCGTGGTCAGCAAATAACCGCAAGCCGATGACAACACCAGCGCCACCGCCTGCGACGTCATCTGGAAGCTGCCGAAGAACATCTTCTTGCCGCGCGGTGCGTATTCGGTGAGCATCGCGGCGGCGGTCGCGAACTCGCCGCCCACCGACAAACCCTGGAGCACCCGCGCAAGCAACACAAGCAGCGGCGCGGCAATGCCGATGCTGGAATATCCCGGCGTCAATCCCATGAGCAAGGTGCTTGCGGCCATCAGCAGGATGAGCATGGACAGCGTGCGCCGGCGGCCGACGCGATCGGCGTACGCGCCAATCGCAATCCCGCCGAGCGGTCGCACGATAAACCCGACCGCGAACGTGCCGAGTGTCAGCGTGGTTGAAAGCGCTGTGTTACCGACCGGAAAAAACACATGCGCGATGATCTTCGCGAAGTAGCCATAAATGAGGAAATCGAACCATTCCAGCCCGTTGCCGATCACGGACGCCAGCACGGCGCGGCGGATCTGCGATTTGCTCAGCGTCGGGGCCGCCGTCGGCGGGAAGGCCGGTGAGCTTGAAGGGAAGGTCGTTTCCATACGTCTCCTGAAACTTTTGTTATCTAGTTGTATTTGAACCGAAGAGTACGAAACGGGTTGGCAAATGTAAAATACATATGAGATGGCATTGCCATATATCCTGAATATGTGAGGAGCATCAATGGAATTGCGTCATCTCCGGTATTTCCTCACTGTCGCGGAAGAACGCCAGTTCACGCGCGCGGCCGCGCGGCTGCATATCCAGCAACCGCCGTTATCGCAGCAAATCCAGGAACTGGAGCGCGAACTCGGCTTCGCCTTGTTCGCGCGGCTGCCGCGCGGCGTGGAATTGACATCGGCGGGGGCGGCTTTTGCCGTCGATGCCCAAGCGGTGCTAGATGCTCTGGACCAGGGCGTCACGAACGCTCGCCGCGTGGCAAACGGACAATTGGGGTCCGTGCGAATCGCCCTGACAAGTTCGGCCGCGTTCCATCCGCTCGCGACCGCCGCGATTCGTCAGTTCCGCGCGGCGCATCCGGATATCGCCATCGACCTGAACGAGATCAACGCTGCGGGGATCATCGAACGAATGATGAGCGGGCGTATCGATGCCGCAATCCTGCGCAAACCCATCGAGACGCCCGCGGAATTGCGCTTCGATCTGCTGCACGAAGAGCGCATGGTGCTCGTGCTGCCGGTCGGACATGCGTTGCTCGTGCGTCCAAAAGGCAGGCGGCCACGTAGATCAGATGAGCAGCCTCAGGTTCCGTTGAAGGCGCTTGCCGGCGAATCTTTCATTTTCGTTCGACGTCCCGGCGCGCCGGGCATGTATGCCGACTTCATCCGCGCGTGCGAAGCAGCCGGATTCAAGCCGGACGTAGTGAGCGAAGTGCCGCGCATGTCGAGTGCGATCAACCTCGTGGCGGCAGGTGCGGGCATCACGCTCGTGCCGGCGTCCATGCAGCGATACCAGCAGGAAAGCGTCGTGTACTGCGCTGTGGCCGGTGACGAAGCGTTTTCAGCGCCGCTTCATCTCGTGACGCATCGAAGCTCGGCGAACCCGGCGGCGGCGCGGTTTGCTCAAGCCGTGCTTGATTTCGTCGTGCCGAAGACACAGCCCTGAAACACCGTGAAATATTACGGAACGCTTCCCGTCAAATCGGGTACGAACGCAAGTCCGCGTTTTCCCTCAGAATCGGTGGAATAAACGGGTGCGATGGCGCGTTTGAAGAGTGTCGGTCTGCACGGCTGCATGGGCAGAACCACCACATGACAACCGTCGATCCACCCCATTTCCGCACGGAGTTCCAATGTCCACGCAAGCCGCCAACGTGGCGTCAAAACAGCCTGAAGCCGAGGCGCCGCTGCGCTACACGCGCACGGCGATGGTCCTGCACTGGCTGGTCGCTGTGCTGATCATTTGCAATGTCGTGCTCGGAGTGTCGGCAGAAAAGTTTCCGGACAACTGGATACGGCCGATCGTCGATACCCACAAGTCCATCGGCATCACGGTGCTCGGGCTGGTCCTGCTGCGCATCTTGTGGCGCGTGTCGCACCGGCCGCCGCCGCTGCCGAAGACGTTTCCGAAATGGGAACACGTCGCCGCGCATATCGCGCATTTCCTGCTGTATCTGTTGATGATTGGTTTGCCGCTGTCAGGCTGGCTGCACGATTCGGCCTGGAACGCCGCAGCCTCGCATCCGATGCACCTTTTCGGCGTGATTCCGTGGCCGCGCATTGGTTACGTAATGAACCTCGATCCCGCGCTGAAGGAGACGCTGCACGATCGTTTCGGCGCATTGCACACGTGGCTGGGTTATGCGCTGTACGCACTTTTCGCGATGCACGTAGGCGGCGCGCTCAAGCATCAATGGATCGACCGGAAGTCGGTGATTTCGCGGATGGTGCCGTAATGGACATGGAACTCAAGACCGCGCCGGCGCTTCCCGCGAAACACGCGTCCAGACCCACACAAACCTCGCTTGAAGCAGCGCTTGCGAAAGCATCGCCACGCATTGCGCCGCGTCCGGTGACGGTCGCAAGCGTGCTGATTCACGGCAGCGTGGTCGTGCTCTGGATGGTTCTTTTTGCCCGCGCGTTCTTCCTGCATGGCGTGGTCGCGTGGTCGACGGGGATCGCGTATGTCGTCTACGACACCTTGTTGCTGATGTTCGTCGGCGCGAAATCTTGGACGCTGGTGAAGCGGCCCAAGCCGCTCGACCGTCAACAGCTCGAACAGGGTTTGCCGGCGCTTGGCGTGATCGTCGCCTCGCACAACGAGGCGGCCGTGTTGCCGAACACGCTTGCCAAGCTGCTCGGCCAGACCCACAGCGCAGCGCAAATCGTGATCGCCGACGATGGTTCCACCGACGCCACCGCCGAAGTTCTCACGCAACGTTTCGGTTTGATCAAGCCAGTGGAAGGCGAGTTGAGCGCGGCATCGACGATCTATTCCAATCTCTTCTGGCTTCGTGTCCCGCACGGCGGGAAAGCGCGGGCGCTGAACGCTGCCATCGAAAAGATCAGCACGCCGATCGTGATGACCTGCGACGCCGACACACGTCTCGCCGATGACGCCGTCCTCGCCATGCGCAGCGCCTTCGCCGCGA
>NZ_JBSIPA010000455.1:0-5184 GCF_053574605.1 Caballeronia sp. M23-90
TAGTGTAAAACCTGCCTTCGATGCCGCCGGCGCGCTGCGTGGCTGATGCGCGAGGAGCAGGCGGAACATGATGTCGGCGGGTGCACCGAGCATCGCCTTGGCGGGATCGAAGGCAGGTTTTACACTGCAGTTGTCGGGTCACACCCACGGAGGCCAGTTCCTGCCGTGGAATTTCTTCGTACGGCTGCAGCAGCCGTTTGTGGCGGGCCTCGAAAAGCTCAATGACCTATGGGTGTACACAAGCCGCGGAACCGGCTACTGGGGACCGCCTATCCGGATTGCCGCACCGTCCGAAATCACGCGCCTGCGCCTTTTGAGCGGCACGCGTCCCGCCTGAGACAACCGTCGCTTAACGACGCCCGGCTATGGAAAGGATTAACGACTCTACGTCGATAACCTTTCCTATTATTTTAATTATTGAATTGATTCAGTTATCAAAATACAAGACACAATCTCCGGTTAATCTGTAATTGACGCGGATCAATGGACAGTGACGCAAGCGTCGCGGTATAAATATCGTTAGCGCTTTAGTGCGTTTGCGCTTCTGATTCGAAATTAAATTGATTTGGAGCGCGATTAACTATTTCATCGTCCGGAGAAATGCATGAACGCAAAATGGATTTTGGCTGCATCGCTGGCTGGCTGCTTGGCGATCGTAAATGTCAGCGCGCAAACCGATGATCAGCTTTCCACCGACGCCATTAAAACCGCGCTGGCCTCGGAGCCACGCCATCTCCAGGCGCAGATCGTGGGGATTGATATCGGTTCACGAACCCTTTCTCTCAAAGGATCCAAAGGACATGTCGTCCCGGTGGCGGTCAGTCCCCAGGTTACCAACTTCGATTCACTCAAAATCGGTGATCGCGTTGATGTACTGATCAAGGAAGCCCTGTTGTTGAGAGCGGTCAAATCAACAGTTGCGGATGCCGGTCTGAGAAAGCGCGTCGATACGACGGCATTCGCCTCTGCGTCCGACGCATCGGGTTTCGGCGCGGCAAAGGAAATCGAGATTATTGCGACTGTGCAAAGTATTGATCAAAAGAAGAAAACGATTACACTACGCGGACCGTGGCATACCGAAACGTTTGGTATCCCGCCGGAATTGGCCGCAAAAAAGCTTAAGGCCGGGGACACTGTTCACGTGGTATATATTTCTGCCACAGCGGTTGAAGTGACTCCGGTTGCAAAGTAGATCCTAAATCCTGATCAGAACCGCGCCGGCCGTAACGAGCGCGCACGCCACGACGCGTCGCGCGGTCAGCTTCTCGCTCAGGAACATCCAGCCGATCAGCACCGCAAAAATTGAGCTGAGCTCGCGCAACGCGGAGACCATCGCGATCGGCAGGTAGCGAAACGCGATGACCACAATCCCGTACGCCACCATTGCAATTGCGCCGCCCACCATGCCCTGCATTGAACGGCGCGGGTCGCTCAGAAATAGTCGGCGCGGACCGCCGTATCGGCACAGCGCGAACACCGCGAACGGCACGTTGAAGAGCAGATACACCCATGCAATGTACGCAAAGCTGTTTCCCGCGACACGCACGCCAAGGCCATCAACGATCGTATAAGCCGAGATGAACGCACCTGTCAGAAGCGCGGCCGGCACGCTTGCGGCGGCGAAACGGCGCTTGCGGAATGCGAGTGAGATGATGCCTGCCGATACCAGCGTCACCCCTGCCAGCGCCAGCGGCCGAAGATGTTCCCCCGCGAACACGAACGCGCCGGCGAAAACGAGCAGGGGCGAAAGCCCCCGTGCGATCGGATAGATCTGTCCGAAGTCCCCGGCTTTATAGGCTTTTGCGAGCGCCACGCAATAACCGAACTGCAATACTGCCGAAGCGCCGATGTACGGCCAGCTCTCGCGCGCCGGTGCCGGCACGAGCAGCAGTGCAACAGCGGAACACACGATGTAGGGGAACGACATCATCCCGAACTGCCAGACGCGGTCCGCGCTGGAATGGAGGAATGCGTTCCAGGTTGCGTGCAGCAGCGCGGAAAACAGGACGAGCAAGACGATGAAAGGCTGCATCAGAAGGTGCGCGGACGGGGATGCGCGAACTCGGTTCGTGGCAATGTAAGGCGTTGATTGGCGAAAAGTGGCAGTCGGAAGCGCCTCATTATGACAGAGAACGGGCCGGGGCGACACGTGCCTCTCCTGGCGCATTTCAGACGGCGCAAGCCTTGAGTGCGCCAAAAGCCGCCAGGAAATGCCGCATATCGATCCCCGACTCCTGCTGCTCGATGATCCCGCCGCCGGCCTGACGGCGCCCAACCTCAAGGAACTCGTGGCGAACGTCGAGGCGCGAGCTGAAGATCGCGCCATGCATCAGTTCTCAGGCGGCCGTGGCCGGCGTCCCGCACAACCACGCCACGTCGACCCTTAAAAGCCTGGAAAGACGCCGGCATTGTCCGCTGCCCGGCAGCGTGATCCCGGCCCGCCAAAAATGGACCTCGTGCTCCTTCACGCCCATATACGATGCAACCAGCCGGGTCGTGAACCGTGCCCGCTTGATCGTCATATCCAGTTTCGTTGAAAACAATTTTCGGAAACGGTCCGAATGCGTGTTTCTGTCCAGATGGACTTCCAGTTCGTTTGCGCGTCGCATGTTGCTTAACCTCGCTAACAGGTCCGACATGACTATCGTGTTTCGGCTTCCGGCACATCGACATGACTGTTGCCGCGAATGTAGTGCTCCAGTTGATGTATCGTGAACTGCTGCTCCGCGATCAGGTTCTTCACCAGATCGCCGATCGACACCATCCCGATCAGCAATCCTCCATCGATAACCGGAAGATGGCGTATGCGGTTGTCCGTCATGAGCGTCATGCAATGCTCGGTCGTCTGGTTGAGACGAACATAACGAACCGCCCTCGACATCACGTCACCGACCGGCGTCACCCTGGACGAGCGGTCGAGCAACACGATCTTGCGCGCGTAGTCGCGCTCCGTGAAGATGCCGGTGATCTGGTCGCCAGACGTCACCACCAACGCGCCAATCTGCTTGTGGGCCATCAGCTTGATGGCGTCGAACACGCTCGCCGTGGCTTCTATTGTGTGAAACGACTGATCCGGTTTGGAACTCAGTAACTGCGCAACGGTTGTCATTCAGAACCTCGCTGATATCCGGCCGTTCAACGAAGGGCCGTGTTTGATTGATCGAAAAATCCGAAGCTTAGGGGCTTCAAGGCTTCAAGGCTTCAAGGTCAGCCGAAGTCGAACAGCTCGCCGAGCATCGACTTCTTCTTTTTGTATGGATGACGGCGCTCGCGATATTCATCGTCGCGGCGATCGCGGTCGTCATAGCGGATGCGCTCGTCCCGCCTGCGCTCGGTGTTCGCGTTCGTCAATATCGCAGCGGGCTGCGGCGCAGCGCTCTGCACGCGGCCTTCTTCCGCCGCACGGTCGATCAGTTTGTCGAGCTCCCCACGATCCAGCCATACGCCGCGACACGTCGGGCAATAGTCGATTTCGATGCCTTGCCGGTCTGTCATCAACAGCTCCGGGGTCTTGCACATGGGACATTTCATTCTCTTGGCTCCTTCGTTTTCGTCGCTACCGAAGTCCCAATGTATAGTAAGTAAGCATAATGTAATATACGTATTTTCAACGTCGATCGTTCGGGAATATCGATGTATCGGGTGTCGCTTACAGGGCCAGGATGAACTTCAAGCACTTGTATTATTTTTGGGTCGCGGCGCACGCGGGTGGCATCGCCCGAGCGGGTGCGCAGTTGCACATCACGCCGCAAACGCTCAGCGGACAGATCAAACTGCTCGAGGAAACGCTCAACAAAAAGCTTTTCAAGAAAAGCGGCCGCAATCTGGAGCTGACCGACGCCGGCAGGCTCGCGCTCGATTACGCCGATGAGATCTTTTCCCTGGGTGCCGAACTCGAGAGCGCTGTCCGGCAGGAGAGGGAAGCAGCGCGTACGCAACTGCGCGTGGGTGTGGCGGATTCGGTGCCGAAAACGGTTGCTTACCGGTTGCTCGAACCGGCCTTGAACTTGTCGACCTCGCTGAAACTGATCTGCAACGAAGGCAAACTGCATTCGCTGTTATCGCAGCTTGCAGTGCACAAACTCGATTTGATCATCGCCGACGCGCCGATTCCCCCTGATGTGAACGTAAAGGCCTTCAATCATTCGTTGGGCCGCTCCACGCTGAGCTGTTTTGCACCCAAGGCGCTGGCGACCCGCGGCGCGAGGTCATACCCGGCATCGCTCAGCGACATGCCCATGTTGCTGCCCGGAACGGAATCGGCCGTGCGAAGGAAGCTCGATCACTGGCTCAAGTCTCGCGGAATAACGCCGCGCATTGTCGGAGAATTCGATGACAGCGCGCTCACGCTCGCTTTCGGCCGCGAAGGCCGCGGTGTGCTGTTCGCCCCCACGGTCCTGGCGGCGCAACTCAAACGCGAACATGGACTGGTGGCGATCGGGCATATAGAGACGATCGTTGAGGAGTTCTTCGCGATTTCCATCGAAAGACGTATCAGCCATCCCGCGATTTCATCGATCATGAATGCGGCGCGGAGTAGGTTGTTCAACGGCTGAAAACCCGTCCTCCTTCCATCGCGATGTAAGCGGTCAATTTCTTTCAAAGAAATAACAAAAATAACTTACATTACGTTTTGCTTTCGACTATAACGGTCATACGTGTTGCGGACTGCCATGTCGCGCACCACGCCTCAGCCCGTCAGGCATGCCTGCGGGCTTTTTTTTTGCCCTTGAAAAGTCGTCGAGAAAATGTGAGGCGTTCTTTCATATTCCCTTCAGTAATAACCCGATCTGGTGAAAACCCTGTCGTTTCTTTCACTTGACTTACTTGATATATCACATATTGTGTATCCCATTGCTACCCCTCAAACGAGACGGCAATGAGGCAGACGTCAATTCGGCGTCCCGAATACAAGGCAGCAAATGCCAAGGAGACAGTGATGGAAACGAATCGCCCGGTAGGAGAGTCGCGCCTGGCATCGCCGTGGGTGCAGCTCGTGTTCGGCGTGATCTGCATGGCCATGATCGCGAACATGCAGTACGGCTGGACGCTGTTTGTCAATCCGATCGATGAAAAGCATCACTGGGGCCGCGCGGCCATCCAGGTCGCGTTCACGATTTTCGTCGTGACCGAAACATGGCTTGTTCCAATCGAAGGTTATCTCGTCGATAAATACGGCCCGCG
>NZ_JBSIPA010000456.1:0-5179 GCF_053574605.1 Caballeronia sp. M23-90
CGCGTAGCCGAACACGTAGTCAAGCGCTTGATCGGCGGGAATGTCCTTGCCCCGCTTGCCGATGGCCGCAACCAGTTCCATCTCGAAATGCACATTCTTCGATTGCGACGGATACGGGAATTCGCCGTTCGCGCAGCCCGGCCTGCGGCTCGTGAACTACACGCATCCGGAATATCGGGAAAGCCTGACGGGACTTTTCACCGAACATCCCGATGCCGCCGCTGGCGGCGCGCTGCTCGCCCGAGGCACGGAAGGCGAAGCGGTCGCCGATACACGCCGTCAAGTGCAAGTCGACTGGTTCCACGATGGTCATGCAGAAACGCTGCTCTCCCCGGAACGCTCGTCACCGGAAGCGCCTGCCGTGCCCTTGCCCGAGGCCCTCGACGCAGCGACTACCGCGCGCTGGATCGAGACCGTTCTACGCGGCGAAGCACCGATTCCCGCCGCGCTCGCGCGTCAGGCCGAGCTGATTGCGGAAATCGTCAGAAGACAAGAAGGTTGACAAACCCGCACGCCGTCGGCTACTGTGCAGAAATGAGCTTTGCCCAATTCTCCTCCCTTCGAATTACCCTGGGTCGCCTAGCGCGGCCCCTATCGCTACGTCTAGCGTAAGTCGCTAAACGTGGCGCCGTGCGTTCCCAACGCCCGGTCCCGCCTGTAGTTCCGTAGTGCCCCTTTCGCAGTTCCCTTTTCACCACCCGTAGTCGTCTGCTTTCGTCCGTTCATCCACGGCCACGAAAACGCGAGGATCACATGCACGCTGCATTTGCATCGTTCACGTTTGTCACCGGCGTCATCCGCGTCCGGGCAACACGTGAACCCTGGCAGCGCGCATCGGACCCATGCCGGCAAGCCGCCGGCCAAGTGTCCGCCTCGCAACGACTGCGCTTTCACGCGTACAACGCGTTCAGCCGAGGCCCACGATGATGATGCGCAACCCTTCCGAGAAATACCGCCCTTTCCCTCAAGTCACGCTCAAAGGCCGCCAATGGCCGACCCGTACGATCGAACGGGCGCCCATCTGGATGAGCACCGATCTTCGCGACGGCAACCAGGCGCTGATCGACCCGATGAGCATCGACGCCAAACTCGAATTCTTCGAGATGCTGGTGGCGGTGGGTTTCAAGGAAATCGAAGTGGGTTTTCCGTCGGCATCGCAGACGGATTTCGACTTCGCGCGCAAGCTGATCACGGAAAACCGCATCCCCGCCGATGTCACCATCGAAGTGCTCGTGCAATCGCGCCGGGACCTCATCGAGCGAACGTTTGAAGCGGTGGAAGGCGCGCCGAACGTGATTGTGCATCTGTACAACGCGATTTGTCCGTCGTTCAGAAAAATCGTCTTCGGGATGACGAAGGAAGAAACCAAGGCGCTGGCGGTGGAAGGCACGCGCATCATCAAGGAGTGCGCCGCAGCGCACCCCGGCACGCACTGGACGTATCAGTATTCGCCGGAAACGTTCAGCATGACCGAGCTTTCGTTTTCCCGCGAAGTCTGCGACGCCGTCGCGCAAATGTGGCGGCCGACGCCCGATCACAAGATGATCGTGAACTTGCCCGCCACGGTCGAAGCGGCCATGCCCAACGTGTTCGCGGATCAGGTCGAATGGATGGACCGCAACATGGGTTATCGCGACAGCATCGTGCTTTCGGTGCATCCGCATAATGATCGCGGCACGGCGGTCGCCGCGGCGGAACTCGCGATCCTGGCAGGCGCGGATCGCGTGGAAGGATGTCTCTTCGGCAACGGCGAGCGCACTGGCAACGTGGATCTCGTCACGCTCGCCATGAACCTGTACACACAAGGCGTCGACCCGGGCCTCGATTTTTCGGATATCGATGGCGTGCGGCGTGTCGTCGAACGATGCAATCAGATCCCCGTGCATCCGCGTCACCCGTATGCCGGCGATCTCGTGTTCACGGCCTTCTCAGGTTCGCACCAGGACGCAATCCGCAAGGGATTTGCGCAGCGCGTGGCCGGCACCGTGTGGGATGTGCCCTATCTTCCGATCGACCCCGCCGACCTCGGCCGTAGCTACGACGCCGTGATCCGCGTGAACAGCCAGTCGGGCAAGGGAGGCGCGACTTATCTCCTCGAACGCGGGTTGGGATTCACGCCACCGCGGCGCGTGCAGATCGAGTTCAGCCACGCTGTTCAAAAAGTCGCCGATTCCTCCGGCGAAGAAGTTTCAGGCGACGCCATTTGCGCCCTCTTCAAACGCGAATACTTCGATGCAAAAGGGCCCGCGTCACGCGCCGACGCTTCGGCGATTCGCTTCAACGACCGTCGCGTATTGGTGCCGGTGTCGAAGACGGCCGACGAAGCGCATGCCCAGGCCGTCGCGGCTGCAATGAGCGAGGCGGCGGGCGCCGCGATCGATGTGACTTCGTTTGAGACAGCGGTGACCGCTAAGGGAGAGACGGCGGTGTTCATCGGTTGCCGGATTGGCGATCAGACCGCGCGTTACGGCGTCGCCGTGCATGCAAACGCGGTTCAGGCAATCAGCGATGCGATTATCAGCGCGGTCAACCGCTCGCGCTGGGCGGGACGCAAGGCGGTGGAGGACGAAGCAGTTGCGGCTTAGCGTTTAGCAAATTTTTGCGAGTGGTAAAACAGGTGATTCCTGGGGACCGGCACCGCGATCTGCGCTTACAAGGCGCTGTCCTTCGCTACCGGGCTTCAGATGCCCAACCCGGCGGGCATCGACGGCGCTAATCCAGCGCCACGCGGGTCGCCTGCATCGCGAGCAATCTGTATTGCCCATTGACGTAAAGATGAACCGCCGTGTAAGCGATCGGAAACAACAGCGCGCCGTTTTTCGACTCCATCTCGATCAGCGCGCGTCCATGCACTATCCACGTGTCCCGCCCGCCCGGCATCAGGTCCTGAGTCTCGATCTCGATTTGCCGGTAGCGCCGCCGGCCGGCGGTGATTGCATCGATAAACTGCCGCTTCGACTCACGCTTGCCGTTGGTGTGGACATAGCTGGCGTTGTCCGCCAGCAGCGTGTCGAGCACCTCGCCGTCGCCGTCGACCATTGCGCGAAAACGGCTGCGCTCGAGTTCGCGGATTGCCTCGGCGGGCGCATCGGGGGGTTGTGCCGGCATCGATCGGTTCCTCTCACGATGGAGGACCCGATGGACCCGGTCCCCGTCAGAAGTTGTACTGCAAATATAACTGGCTGAAATTTATACCAGGATTCGGGTGTTCGATACCGGCGTTGGATAAATGCTGAAACCGGAAGCCCGCCTGGTAGTTCTGATGCGCGCCGAACGCCGCGCCGACACCCACCATGTCGGCAAACTGGAAGGACGATGAGAACGTACGGTCCTGCGTCTCGCGCACGTGCGACAGGAGCCGCACGCCGACGCCCGCCTCCACATACGGCCTGAACCAGCCAGAACTCTTGATGAAGCGGAATACCGGCGTCAGCCCGAATTCCCAGATATTCGGATGTGCAGCGTTGCTCTCGCGAATGTCCCAGTAAGCGACGTGCGCTTCGCCTACAACGGTGAAATGGAAGCCGCCGATCTCCCACCAAGTCCAGTTCGGGTCCCACACAACGCCGACGTCCGCCTTGCGGACATCGTGGTCGGCAACCCCGCCGGCGATCTGCACGCCAAACTGATCTGCTTTGGCACTCGCCGAAACCAGGGCAAGCGCCCCCAGCAGGGCACCGTAAAAAGAGCGTTTTTGCCAAACACTTTTGTTCTTTTGCATGAACTACTCCGGGGCTGGTTTCTCGAAACGCAATTACCGCAAAAGCGGCACGTCGCCATTTTAGAGACGGTCTCAAAAAAAAGCTCAAAACAGTTCTGTGGATTGTTGGAAATGCGGCATTAAGTTTCGCCGATCGACGATTTAAGAGGTAAATCGTGCGAAAACTTGCAAGTTTCTTTCGGTAAAATTGGCAAGGAACTCGTTTCTTCTGGCGAAATCCAGGGAAAGGTTCGGGAAATCACCTACGGGCTATTGGAGCATCAGTTCTAATAGCTTTTGGGGAACTCTCGGGTTGATTGCCCCTCTAATCTTTAGCACTCGAAATAGCAGAGTGCTAATATTGTGGCTGGACCCGGTTTTCATCGGGTTTTTTGTTGATAAGGAGCAGACAAGCGTGACCAATGCGATAACCCTTCCGAATACTGGACACTCGGCGTCGGCCAAGGCCGCTTCGGCAGGTGCGTTGACGTTTGCGCAGTCGTCCATGTTGACCGGTCAGATCGGCAACATCGACGCCTACATTTCGGCTGTCAACCGGATTCCGATGCTAACGCCGTCGGAAGAACGTCAGTACGCCACCGAATTTCGCGAGAACGACAACCTCGACGCTGCCCGTCAGCTCGTGCTGTCGCACTTGCGCCTGGTCGTGTCCATCGCCCGGAATTATCTGGGCTACGGCCTGCCGCATGCCGACTTGATCCAGGAAGGCAACATCGGCTTGATGAAGGCTGTAAAGCGTTTCGACCCGCAGCAAAATGTGCGGCTCGTTTCGTACGCCATGCACTGGATCAAGGCCGAGATTCATGAATACATCCTGCGCAACTGGCGCACGGTGAAGGTTGCGACCACGAAGGCACAGCGCAAGCTGTTCTTCAACCTGCGCAGCCACAAGACCGGACACAACGCGTTCACACCGGGCGAAGTGGACAGTCTTGCAAAAGAGCTGAATGTGAAGCGCGAGGAAGTCTCGGAAATGGAGACGCGTCTGTCCGGCGGCGACATCGCGCTGGAAGGCCAGATTGACGACGGCGAGGAATCGTACGCGCCGATCGCCTATCTGGCGGATTCGCACAACGAGCCGACCAACGTGCTGGCATCGCGTCAGTTCGACAAGCTGCAGAGCGAAGGATTGTCCACCGCGCTTGAATCGCTCGATGAACGTAGCCGCCGGATCGTCCAGGCGCGCTGGCTCGAGGTGGAAGACGACGGCTCGGGCGGCAAGACGCTGCATGAACTCGCCGACGAATTTGGTGTATCGGCCGAGCGGATTCGTCAGATCGAAGCCAGCGCAATGAAGAAGATGCGCACGGCGCTGCACGAATACGCATAACCCGTAAGCCGAAAGTTCGAAAAGCCCGCCGGCGGAAGACAGCGGGGTTTTTTTCTGTGCGGGGGAGGCTTGGGGCCTAGCGCGGCATCAAGTGGGGGCCGGCG
Organism: Caballeronia sp. M23-90; assembly: GCF_053574605.1. Classification (NCBI taxonomy): domain Bacteria; kingdom Pseudomonadati; phylum Pseudomonadota; class Betaproteobacteria; order Burkholderiales; family Burkholderiaceae; genus Caballeronia; species Caballeronia sp. M23-90. Next base: position 5,156 of record NZ_JBSIPA010000456.1, read on the forward strand.
GTATGCATCACCCCTAAAGATCGG
>NZ_JBSIPA010000457.1:0-5144 GCF_053574605.1 Caballeronia sp. M23-90
TGCCACGTGATGATCGGCGTGCGATTTTGCGGCTTATTACGGATGTGGCGTCGATCTCTACGGAGCGAAAGACCGTTCGCGCTAGTTTGGATGCGGCGGGACGGCGCAAGGCTAAACCCGAGTGCGCCGAGATGCAGCGCGATATCGGCATGATCCGTCGATGAAACCACGTGTATGGGGATATGGCGTGTCAGCGGGTCGTGCTTGAGCCATTCGAGCACGGTCAGGCCCGATTGATCTGGCAGGCCGACATCGAGCAGAATGCCGTTCGGCTGCAACTCGCGGGCGAGTTCCACGCCATGCGTTGCAGTCGTCGCGTGGACGAAGTCGAATTCGAGTTCATGTGCGAGGTCGTGCAGGATTTGCGCGAAACGCAAATCGTCTTCGATCGCGAGGATCACGCGGTCGGGGCGCTTGCGGTTGGCGCGGTCATCGGCGATGGGTTGCGGAACATGATGGCTCGCAACCGACGCGCGCCACGACGAAGGCTCGGAGATATTCGATGCCGCCTGCGCCGTCAGATGCGCCGGCGCGTGGCTTTGCACGGGCGCTTCCTGATGCTGCGGTTCGGCGAAAGCCTCGGACGTTTCCACCGGTTCGCCCATGTGCCCGATCACATCCAGCTTTGCAGTAACCGTGCCCTCACGCACGCTCAACGGCAGCGTGACCGAAAAGACGCTGCCCTTGCCCGGCTCGCTCGAAACGCTCACCGAGCCGCCCAGCAAACGCGAGAATTCCCTCGATATCGACAAGCCCAGCCCGCTGCCGCCGTATTTGCGGCTGGTCGTGCCATCGGCTTGCTGGAATGCCTGGAAGATCAGGTCCTGCTTGTCGCGTGCAATGCCAATGCCGGTATCGCGGACATCGAAGCGCAAGGCGTCATCGTCGTCCTGGGCCTTATGCACCGACACCGTCACCTGCCCGCGCTCCGTGAACTTGAAGGCGTTCGAAAGCAGATTGCGCAGCACCTGCTGCAGGCGCTGATTGTCCGTGACGAAATATTCCGGCACGCCTTCGGCGCGCTCCGTCACGAGCTTCAGCCCCTTCGAATCCGCGATCGGCGCGAACGACTGGCGCAGCGATTGCAGCATTCCGTCAATGGCAACCGGCGCAAACTGCACGTCCATCTGCCCCGCTTCCACCTTCGACAAATCCAGGATGTCGTTGATCAGTGACAGCAGATCGCTGTTCGATGAATGAATGGTCGCGGCGTAGCGCACTTGTTCGTCGCTGAGATTGCCGTGCTTGTTGTCCTGCAGGAGCTTCGCGAGGATCAGCGAGCTGTTGAGCGGCGTGCGCAACTCGTGCGACATGTTGGCGAGGAACTCGGACTTGTACTGGCTCGCGCGCTCGAGCGCCAGCGCGTTCGCCTCCAGTTCATTTTGCGCACGCACGAGTTCCGTTTTCTGCCGCTCGAGACTGTGCGTGTGCTCTTCCAGCCGCACGTTGGTTTGTTCGAGATCGGCCTGCTGCGTTTCGAGCCGCGCCTGCGTTTCCATCAGCGCCCGGCCGCGCTCTTCGAGTTCTTCGTTCGATACCCGCAGCTCTTCCTGCTGGACCTGCAGTTCCTCGCTCTGGCGCTGCGTTTCTTCGAGCAGCTCGACCATGCGCGTCCGGTACTCCGCCGAGCGCAGCGCCATGCCCATCGCTTCGGACGCGTTGTCGAGCAGTTCACGCGTGTCGCTGAACGCGTTTTCGTCGCCAATGAAACCCAGTTCCAGCACACCGGTCACGTCGCCGTCGGCCATCATGGGTGCAACGACGCTGTGGCTCGCCGCCGCCGATCCAAGCGCTGAACCGACCTTCAGGAATTCCGCCGATGCTCCCGTGACAACGAGGGCCTTTTTCTCATCGAGCACTTGCCCGACGAGTCCCTGTCCTCGTGTAATCCGTTGCGGCACGGCGCTGTCGGCAGGCAGCGCCCACGCCGCGATGCGCTCCAGCACGTCGCCTTTGCGCGCGTACAGCACGCCGACGCGCGCCCCAACGTACGGCACCAGCGAACGAAGGATGCCTTCGCCAATCGCAGCAGGGGTGAGTTCACCGCGAATTTGCAGTCCGACCTCGACTTCGCCCTGCTTGAGCCAGGCGCTGCGTTGCAGGTTCAGCCGCGATTTGATATAGAGATGCCCCACGCCGGCCAGCACGAACATCACGATCACGCCGATCACCCGGTTGATCTGCAGCACGAACGTGGTGACAACGGCGTCGCCGGTTGTGAGGTAAAAACCCAGCACCGTCAGCACGGACGCTGCGCCGGCAGTCATGAACGGCACGTTCGGCCGGTCGACCCACATGCACAGCGCGACCGGCAGCATGTAGAACACCCAGATGGCGATTCTCAGCGGCGTGAGCCAGTCGATGGCGAACACGATCATCAGCATCAAGACGATCGCAAAGTAAAGCCACACGGAGCGGTTTCTGCTGTCTATATGCATTGGCGAGTGAATATTGTTGAGATTTTGTCAGGCGCCGAACAGGCAGCACCGGACCATAGCACGACCCGCCAGCCCTTGTCACATATGGGCCTACGGCCGATTACGACGCTTCGGAAGACGGGCAACTGTTACCTTTCAATACCAATCAGAGGAAAAAATGACTGACGCTGTACATGGTCGCAGTGGGCGCGTGCTGGTTACCGGTGCGTCCGGATTCGTAGGCTCGGCGGTTGCGCGACTGGCGCGGGAACGCGGCCTCGATGTCCGCGTTGTCATACGCAAGACCAGTTCCCGGCAGAACCTGGAAGGTCTCGATGCCGAAGTCGTGTATGGCGACATGCGCGATGAAGCGTCCATGCGCGCCGCCATGAAAGGCGTGCGGTATCTGATGCACGTGGCGGCGGACTACCGGATCTGGGCGCGCGACCCGAGCGAGATCGAGCGCGCGAACCTCGACGGCACCGAAGCCACCATGCGTGCGGCGCTCGCCGAAGGCATCGAACGGATTGTCTACACGAGCAGCGTCGCGACGCTGAAGGTGAACCCGTCGGGTGATATCGCCGATGAAACCAAACCCGCGCAAGCCCATCAGACCATCGGTGCGTACAAGCGCAGCAAGGTGCTGGCGGAGCGCGCCGTCGAGCGCATGGTCGCGAACGACGGCTTGCCGGCCGTGATCGTGAATCCGTCCACCCCGATCGGCCCGCGCGACGTGAAGCCGACGCCGACCGGGCGGATCATCGTGGAGGCGGCGACCGGCAAGATCCCCGCTTTCGTCGATACCGGCCTGAACCTCGTGCATGTGGACGACGTCGCGAACGGTCACTTTCTCGCGCTCGAACGCGGCGTGATCGGCGAGCGCTACATCCTGGGCGGCGAGAATTTGTCGCTGCAACAAATGCTCGCCGATATCGCCGGGCTGGCCGGCCGCAAGCCACCGACCATCAAGTTGCCGCGTGGCCCGCTGTATCCGCTCGCGGCCGGCGCTGAACTCTTCGCCAAGTTCAGCGGCAAGGAGCCGTTCGTCACGATCGATGGATTGCGGATGTCGAAAAACAAGATGTACTTCACGTCGGCAAAAGCGGAACGCGAGCTTGGCTACCGCGCGCGACCCTATGGCGAAGGCCTGAGTCATGCGCTCGACTGGTTTCGTGAAAACGGTTATCTGAACCGCTGATCTGCAGGCGCGCTCTGTGTTTAACGCGCGCCAACACGCATTTTGTTACAACACGTGGCACGACGCAGAGTACGCAGCAGTTAAAATCGCAGGCTCGATGCAAGGCAAGAAAAGGCATACACCGCATGAACTTAACCGACCAGCTCGGCGCGCTGGAATCAAGCCTCGATGAGCTGATTCTGGCCGCTGCTTCCACCCCCGCTGCTGATTCTCCTGTAGCTAGTTCACCCGCAGCCGACGTCGCCGCGACCACCGCGCCCGATCCGGCGCCCACGGCCGATGAAAAACCCACGCTGAATGTCTCGCGTCCCGAGAAAAACGTGATCGAGATGACCATCGGCGGAAAGACCGCGGCGTTGAGTCCCGAAGGCGTGTCGCAATTGATCGAGGAATTGTCGAACGCGCGTGCCTCGATGACCGTCGACCAGCCGAACGGCTTGCCCCCCGGCTGGCGTTATGTCGCGACCAAAAACCCCGTGATGGCGACACAGCGATATCCGAATGGTGACCGCTTGCTGGTGTTGCGCCACACGGGCCACGGCTGGGTGCCGTTCTCGTTTTCGCCGGATATGGTGATCGAGCTGTACGCAATGCTGACGCAACGGTGATGGAAGCAGGCCGTGGTTTTCAGCAACCGTGCCCGCGCAAATCAATGCATCACGGCGCCTGAACCCGCGCCTTCCACTGGCCGCCTTTTCCGCTCCAGAACCTCACTGCCGATCCCACCGTTGCGCTGACATAGAACAGCGCGACGAGCGGCAGCAGCGGCGCCCAGAAAATCGAGCGGCGGTAATACCGCAGCATTGGCGCGTAGGCGCAGCACATTGCGATCCATGCAAGCCACGCCGGCCATCCCTTCGCGCCCATGGATAGCGCAATGACCGGCGGCGCGAGATAGATCACACCCATGCCGATCAGCGTGCCCGCCAGCAACAGCGAGGAATAGCGAAGTTGCGTGAAGGCCGTGCGCGCAATCATGTTCCAGACTTCGCGCCAGTCGTCATAGGGACGCAGCGACTCGCTGTCGGCAGCGAGATCCAGACGGATTGGACGCGCCGCATTCACGCCATTGCGAAACTTGATGCGCGAAGCCAGGCTGCAGTCATCGATAAGCTCACCGCGTATCGATTCGATACCCCCCGCCTCCACCAGCGCCGCACGCCTGACCATCATGCATCCGCCCGCCGCGCCCGCCGTGCGGCTTTGCACGTCGTTGACCCATGAGAACGGATACAGCTTCGCGAAGAAAAATACGAACGCCGGGATCAACGCTTTTTCCCACGTCGAATCGCAGCGCAGACGCACCATCAGCGAGACAAGATCGCGATCCTCCAGAATCGCCCGTGCGACGAGCTGCGACGCGGCATTGGCGGGATGCTGGATATCGGCATCGGTCAGCAACAGGTAATCGGCCGGCAAGCCGAGCTTGTCGATCGCCCCGATTCCCTGCGACTGTGCCCACACCTTGCCCGACCAGCCCGCCGGCAAAGGTGCGGCCGTCAGCACCGTCAGGCGGTCTTCAAGCCCCA
>NZ_JBSIPA010000458.1:0-5142 GCF_053574605.1 Caballeronia sp. M23-90
TTGCGCGGCCGGGCGATGGTCGCAGCAGCGGAACGCTCGACTGGGCGGCGCAGCCGAAGCGTGTTGGAGCGCAGGATGTCGGTCATGTCGAGGAGTCCGTTCGTTGAGTCGATGGAGTAATCTTAATGATAACCATTCTTATTTGCAACAACGATGTCTTCATCGATTTTACGTTTCGATAGTCATCGGTTTTCTATCGAAACGTCGTGCAGTTTTAATGCAGCGGCCCTGCGAGTTTGTTGCCGTGCGCGAACTGACGAATCAGCCTGACGGTATCGATATCCGCTTCCCTGTATGCCGACTTCACGATCTCCTGCGTCTGCAGCGCGTCAGGGCTGGCGTTGGGATCATCGGCGACGGGCAAGGTGGTGGCGTACGTGAAACGCAGGAATAGCTGAAGCTCGTCCGGCTGTTCAATCGCCATGGTCAGCGAGCCACCTACATGTTCCTCCGTCGGCAGGATGTCGTAGCGCACGCTGCTTTCGGGAATTAGCGTCACGCGATCGCGCACGCGCGCCTGGCCGTAATGCAGTTCGCGTTCGATCACATCGCCTTCACGCGACAGGATTGCGCAGCGATCCAGGCCGATCACGAACAGTTGCGGCTGTTCTGCGCGCAGCACGAGCCCTTGCCACACCTGTTCGCGCGTCATTGCTTCCACGAACGGATTGAGCGGATCGTTGATCTGGATAAGGTGTTCGAAATTCAAAACGACGGTTTCCTTGAGATGATCGTTGAATGGATGGATCGCGTGATTTCAAAGAGGCGTGAGCCCGGAGTTGATCGCGATCGAACCGGAGAGGATCTTGTGCACGGGGCACGCATTCGCAATCTGCAAAAGGCGTTCCCGTTGAGTGCTGTCCAGCTCGCCCGTCAATTTGATCTGGCGGTCGATCACCGTGGCTTCCGGCGGCGTGGACTGATAGGTGAGGGTGACGTGAACGGCTTGCAGCGGCCAGCCCTTGTGCTTCGCGTACATCTTCAGCGTGATCGTCGTGCATGCGCCCAGGCTCGAGAGCAAAAGACCGTGCGGAGTCGGACCGGTATCGGCGCCGCCGTGCGATGCCGGTTCGTCGCCGAGCCATTCATGCGTGCCGTCGCTCAATGCAACCTGAAAATCCTCGGCGCCGATACTGGCGCTGACAACCGGCGACACAAACTTTTCGGACATGCGGTACTCCGTTTGGGTGAGACAAAGCGCCGTCCGACAATTGGACACAAGAAAACGGCGCGGCATGAAGGACTATTGTGACGCAAATAGTGTCCTTCGTGCCGCGCCGCTGAAACAGAGGCCTGGTCGGTCGATCAGTGGTTGATCGCGCCCATTCTTCCTGCCTGATAGTCCACAACGGCCTGACGGATCTCGTCTTCCGTGTTCATCACGAACGGACCATAGCGCACGACCGGCTCTTTCAGCGGCACACCACCAAGCAGCAGCAATTCGAGGGGCTCATCGCCGGCAGTGAAGCTGACCGTTTCGCCATCGTCGGCGAAGACGATCATCTGGCGCGCCTTGATCGGCTGTTTACCGGAGCCGTAGAAGCCATCGCCCGATAACGCATAACCGAACACGCGGAAATCCTTCGGCACGGGCTGCACGACCGATGCCCCCGGTTGCAGCGAGAAATGCTGATAAAGAATGGGTGTCCGGATTTCGATAGCCGCCTTCACGCCCAGCGCTTCGCCCGCGATCACCTTCACGCGCGCACGCCCGTCCTCGCTCACGCCGACCGGAATGCTCGCCGATGAAATCTCCTGATAATGCGGCGGAATCATCTTGTCGCGCTTCGGCAGATTCACCCAGAGTTGCAGCCCGTGCACGCGGCCCCCGGTGCGCGTGAACTCCGGATCGGGCATTTCGCTATGAACGACGCCGGAGCCCGCGGTCATCCATTGCACATCGCCTTGACGCAGCGTGCCCGAATGGCCCGCCGAATCCTTGTGCCCGAACTGGCCTTCAAGCACGTATGTAACGGTCTCGAATCCGCGATGCGGATGGTCAGGCGCGCCTTTGGCCTCGCCCGGCGCGTAATCGACGGGGCCCATTTCATCCAGGAGCAGGAACGGATCGAAGTCCATCAAGAGCCGCGTGGGAAATGGCCGATGCACGACAAAACCGCCGCCCTCCACCGTGCGAAGCGCGGGAATAGTGCGTTCAATACTGCGTGTGGTGTCCATTTTCGTCCTCACTTTGACCGGTCCGGATAGGGCGCCAGCCAGTGATTAGCGCCAAATTTAAAACATGGAGCTATTATATGGACCGTATTCCAGGGAAAAAGCCGTTCATCCGCAATGCATTGTCCCACCACTGAAACAACCAGAACATCGATCCCGCGCCCGCATGAAACCTGATTCGCACGACCTCAATGATCTGATGTACTTCTCGTACGTGGTCGAGCACGGCGGGTTTTCGGCGGCCGAACGCGTGCTGGGCATTTCGAAGTCACGGTTGTCGCGGCGTGTATCGGAGCTGGAAACATCGCTTGGCGTGCGGCTGATGCAGCGATCCACCCGCAAGCTCGCGCTGACTGAAGCCGGGCAACTGTTCTATCAGCATTGCAAGGGCATGCTCGCCGAGGCGCAAGCAGCTGTCGATATCGTTCATAGTCTTCGGGATTCTCCGCGCGGTAGCGTGCGCGTGAGCGTGCCGGTGACGATTGCGCAGACGTTTTTGTCGGCGGTGATTCCGGATTTTTTGCATCGATACCCCGAAGTTCGCGTCGTCATGAGCGTGACGAATCGCGTGATCGACCTGTTCGAAGATCCCGTCGATGTCGCCCTGCGCGTGCGCTCCGAGCCGCCGGTCAACTCGACCATAGTCGCGCGGCCGTTGTGGCGCACGGAGCAGATGCTGGTTGCTGCGCCGTCGCTGCTCAAGCCCAATGCGCCGCCGCTCGCGCCATCGGAACTGGCGCAATTCGATACCATCGATGTCCCGTCGAGCGACGGTCGCCATGTGTTTCGGATGATTGCGCCCGATGGCACGCGCCATGAGTTCGAACACGAGCCGCGCCTGGTCACGGCGGATCTGGGCATGATCCGAGAAGCCGTGCTGCGCGGTGTGGGTATCGCGGCGTTGCCGGAGATGTTGTACGGCGCTGCGCTGCGCACGGGCCAGATGTCGCCCGTCATGCCGGGCTGGACGTTCCCGACGCCGCAGTTGTACGCGGTGTTCTTGTCGCGCCAGGGAATGGTCCCGGCGATTCGCGCGTTCGTCGACTTTCTAGTGGAGTCAATCAACGACGGCGATCGCTTCCCGGGAGAATGTCCTCTCCCGGTTGAGGCCGCTCACGAAACAGTGTGACTAAACGCTGCGCCGCTGCAAGTTTCTGACATTGAAGCGTGCACTTGCGATGCAGAGATTCAATCGGCGCTTGCTTGAACGGGGCGTAGCGCGGCGCTATATTGAAATCTCTTCGCTAAGGAGCTGCTTATGCGAAAACTCACGGCCACTTTTATAGTAGGCCTGATAGGGCTAATCGCGCTGTCCGTGTCGAGCACGGCTGTCGCATGTGGCGATGCTGCGGGATCGGGCTACTCGACCCCAAAGTAACCGCTAGCCCGAATGTGCCGCGCGCACACAAAAAAAGGCCTTCATCATCGCGATGAAGGCCTTTTACTTTGGGCTCTCAAGACTTACTTCGCGCCCGCTTTCGGCTCGGTCACAAAACCAATCTTCGATAACCCGCCGCCTTGGGCGGCCGACATCACATCGGCAACCCGCTCATACGGCACCTTGCGGTCCGCGCGCAAACGCAATTCCGGCTGCGGCGTCTGTTTCGATGCATCGGCGATTCGCGCTTGCAGGGCGTTATCGTCGACTTTTTCATCGTTCCACAGTACCGTGCCGTCCGCTTCCACGGCGACATCGACGTGTGCCGGCTTGGTGTCCTGCGGCTGGCTGCTCGCCTTGGGCAAATCGATTTTCACCGCGTGATTGATCGCGGGAATCGTGACAAGAAAGATGATCAGCAAAACCAGCATGACGTCGACGAGCGGCGTCATGTTGATCTCGCTCATCATGCCGTCGTCCTCGTCGCTGGAGAAAGGGCTCATGGCCATGACGACGTCCCCTTAGCTCACACGCGATGCAGGCTTGACGGCCGACGGCGTGCCTGCAGCGTTTTGCGTAGCGAGGCGCAAACCATCGCCGCGCTTGCTCGAAGCCAGCTTCGTACCCGTCACGAAGAACGCATGCAGGCCGTGCGCAAAGCGGTTCAGCTTCGTCACGATTGCCTTGTTCCAGCGCGTCAATGCGTTATAACCGAGCACCGCCGGAATCGCGACGAACAGGCCGAACGCCGTCATGATCAGCGATTCGCCAACCGGTCCCGCGACCTGGTCGATCGACGTCTGTCCTGTCGCGCCGATGGTCAGCAGCGCGTGATAGATACCCCACACCGTGCCGAACAATCCGACGAACGGCGCGGTACTGCCAATCGATGCCAGCACGGCAAGCCCTGCCTGCATGCGGCCGACGCCTTCGTCCATGGTGTCTTTCAGGCAGCGCGTGATCCAGTCCGACACATCCATGCGGTCGTGCAGATGCGGTTGCGTCTGGTGATGATGGTCGGCCGCGTCCTGGCCGGAGAGGGCAAGCGCGAGGAACGGGTTGTCCTGTGTCTTGGCCGAATGGTTGCTGAGCTTCTTGATGCCATCGGCGAAATCGTCGGAATGCCAGAAGGCCTGTTCCGCGTTCTTGGTCAGGCGCTTCAGGCGCAGCACGTTCAAACCCTTCACCACGATCACGGTCCACGACAGCACCGACATGATCGCCAGCGCAAGCGCGATACCCCGCGTGACGAGATCCCCTTGTTCCCAGACGTGGGCCAAACCGTAGCTTTGCATTGCAGTTCCTGTAGATATCTAAAAATTAGGTCGAATTCTTGTGTTCTTGCGGGCGTACGTGCGCTAGTCTTTCAGCCCGAAGACGAACGGCTGGGAATAGGCGGCGCGGATCGCCTCGCCGTTTTCCTTGTACGGCTTGCAGGCGCTCGAGCGCATGGCGTCGAGTGCGGCGTCATCGAGCCGTGACGAACCGCTGCTCTTCTTCAGTTCGATGTTCTCGATCTTTCCTGTCAGCCCCACGACGAACTTCACCACTGCTGTACCCGATTCCCCTCTACGCCGCGAAAGCGCCGG
>NZ_JBSIPA010000459.1:0-5135 GCF_053574605.1 Caballeronia sp. M23-90
TGATGCGTGGTCGTGTTCGTCGCAGGCGATGACGACGCGGCCAGCGCGTCGGTGGCGAAGCTGGTAGACCGGCTTGGGTTTGCGCCGATCGAACTCGGGAAGATCGGCGAAGGCGGCCTGCTCATCCAGGCAAAGGGCCGCACGTGGGGCCACTTGATTTTTCAGGATCTGGTCAAGTTCGATTGATGAAGGGTGCGAGGTTTTACCTCGCGCGCCTGCCCAGCGCAAACAACGTTCCGGCGACCAGAATGAACGCGCCGATAATCACCTTCTGCCAGGTACTCGGCACGCCGACCAGAATCAGCACGCTGTTGATAAGCGTCACGAGCACCACGCCCAACAGCGTGCCAACAACCGTACCCGTCCCGCCGGTAATCCTCGCCCCGCCTAGAATCACCGCGGCGATCACATCCAGCTCCGTGCCCACCAGATCAAACGGATTCGCCAATCGATTGGTCGATACGTGCAGAATCCCCGCGATCCCTGCCAGCATCCCCGTGTATCCGAACACGAACAAATGAATTGAGCGCAGGTTGTAGCCGAGCCGCTCGGCGATCGGCAAGCTTCCGCCCATTGCGTACACGCCGCGTCCCATCATCGTTCGATTCAGCAGCCACCACGTCACGACCGCTGCCACGAACAACGCAATCACCGATACCGGCAACACCGCGCGAAGGCCATCGTTCGTGTGATAGAAAAAGAGCGGCAAACGCCCGAAGCTATCCATGCTGTGCGGGATGTTCATGAAGAACTGCGTTCCCACGAACGTCAGCAACAGGCCGCGATACAGGTACTGCGTGCCGATTGTCACGATCAGCGAAGGCGCTTTCAGCCGATGCACGAGCACGCCGTTGATCAACCCCAACACCACGCCGCCGAGCGCGCCACATAAAAGAATCAGCGCAAACGGCGCATCCGGCCACCACGCAAACACGGCCTTGGTGATGGAGTACATCGTGAAAGCGGCAATCGCGGTGAACGACACATCGATACCGCCCGACGCCAGCACCACGAGCGTCCCCAGCGCAAACAACGACACGGTCGTGCCCGAGTGCAGCAAATCGAAGATGGTCGCGAACTGGAAGAAGCGCGGGTTCAGCGTGCCGACCACAAGACACGTGATGATGATCAGCCCGAGCGTGAACCACTCCGGATTGCGCACCAGCCGCGCGGTAAAGCTCAACTGCCGCACTTGCGGTGCGACTTCGGCCAATGGCGGCTTGATCTGCGATGTCTGAGCAACGCGATGAATTGACTCGCTCATGCTGCCTCTGAAAGTAGTGCGTGATAAAGATCGGCCTCGGTCAAGTCTTCGGCTCTGTACTCGTCCGATACACGGCCTTTCTTCATCATCAGGATCCGGTCGGAGTTCTGCAGCAACTCGGGCAGGTCGTCGCTGATCAGGATGATGCCAATGCCCTGCTCCGCCAGCCGCTGCATGATGCGATAAATGATGTCCTTCGATCCCACGTCCACGCCAACGGTCGGTCCATGCAGGATCAGAACGCGTGGATCGATGGCAAGCCATCGGCCGATCAATACACGTTGCTGGTTGCCGCCCGAAAGCGATTGCACGGGTTTGTCCACGTCGGGCGTTGCAATCTGCAAGTCCTTCACGGTGCGTTCGGCAAGTTCACGGGCGCGCTTTTTGTCGACTTGTCCGAAGCGGTCGCGCAAGCTCGAAATCAACGCGGTGATGACGTTGTCGCGAATGGACTTGTCGAGGAAAAGCCCTTCGTTCAGGCGGTCTTCCGGCACATAACCTACGCGTTGCCACTTGGCATCGGACGGCGTTTTGAGCCGCACGATTGAACCATCCAGCGTCACCGTCCCGCTGTCCGCGGGTGCGACGCCCGCAAGCGCCCGCGCGAGTTCGTTGCGCCCGGAATCGAGCAGACCGGTCACGCCGAGAATTTCTCCGCGATGCAGCGAGAACGTGACATCGGCGAACTGGCGCGAACGCGACAGGCTCTTCACATCGAGCACGATCTCACGGCCGTCCATGACCTCGGCCTTCCTGTAGCGCTCGTTCGATAACTGCTTGCCCGTCATCAACTCGCCAATCTGCGCCTTCGTATAATTTTCGATAGGACCCTGCGCCATCTTCTGGCCGTCGCGCAACACGATCACTTCACCGCCGATTGCGTAGCACTCGTCCAGCTTGTGACTCACGAACAGCACTGCGACGCCGTCGGCGCGCAGTTTTGCAAGCACCGCGATCAGGTTATCGACTTCCTTTTGCGTAAGCGATGTCGTGGGTTCATCCATGATGACGAACTTCGCTTCGCTCGCAATCGCGCGTGCAATAGCCACGAGCTGGCGCGTAGCCAACGGCAATTGTTCGATCAACGTCGCCTGGAAATCGGCATCGCCGGGAAGGCCTACTGCTTCCAGCGCACGCGCCGCCGTGCGTGCCAGTGCCTTGCGATCAAACGTCCGCGCAAGGCGTCCGCCATGCGCCGCGAGTTCCGAAGTCAGGCCGACGTTCTCCGCCACGCTCATGTTCGGCAGCAGCGAAAGATCCTGATACACGGTTTCGATACCCGCCGACAACGCCTCGAGCGGTGCGAGCCGCGCATGCCGTGCGCCTTCGATGACAAGCTCACCCTGATCGGGCGGTTGCGCACCGGAGATGATCTTGATCAACGTGCTCTTGCCGCAGCCGTTCTCGCCGAGCAGGTGATAGATCTGCCCGCGCTCGAAAGAAAGGCTCACGCCACGCAGCGCATACACGCCGGTAAAGCGCTTATGGATATCGACGACTTCGAGAAGCGGCACTGTACTCATCACTGAACCTTCAACCCTTTCAAGCTTCCTGATGACAGCGTGCATGGCGCCCTTCGGGACACCGTGCACGCCTTGCGTCCTGCCAGCCAAGATCAGAACGGATACTGCTTGTAGTTGGTCTTGTCGACGTCAACCCAGCCCGTTCCGCGCACGATGATGCCCTTGCCCGGACCCTTGCTCACGGTGACCTTGTTGTATCCGACGATACCCAGGTCCGCGCCGTTCTCGACTGTCTTGCCATCCACGAGCATCTTCGCGACCTTGTTCATCGCGATACCCGCAAGCTTCGGATCCCAGAACGCAATGCCGTTGACCGCGCCGCTTTCAAGGAACTTGCCGGCTTCGGTCGGCAGGCCCGTGCCGTACACGCAGATCTTGCCGACCTTGCCCGCCTCTTCCACCGCACGGCCAATGCCGATCACATCCAGCGACGACGACCCTTGGAAGCCAGTCAGGTCAGGGTGCTTGCGCAGCACTTCCTTCGCGACCTGATAAGCACGTTCGCCGTCGTTATTGGTTTCGAGTTTCGGCTCGACAAGGTCCATCTTCGGGTACTTCTGCTTCGCATTGCCAATACCGCCATCCGCCCACTGGACCTGCGAACGGCTACCGAGAGAACCGACCAGCACCGCCCATTTGCCTTGCGAACCCATGCACTTCGCCAGACGTTCGTTCAGGCCCGCGCCATACGCGGTGTTGTCGAACGCTTCGATATCGACCATCGTGTTCTTGGCGTTGTCGGCTTCATGCGTGACGACCTTGATGCCGCGATCCATCGCCTTCTTCAGCGCCGGTTCGAGCGTCGGCGGGTCGTAGGGAACGACTGCGATCGCCGTGACCTTCTTCGCGATCAAGTCTTCGATGATCTTCAGTTGCTGCGCCGCGTCCGCGCGTCCCGGACCCGTCTGATACGCGTTCACGCCGGGATTGTCCTTGGCGAATTCCTTCACGCCGTCGTCCATCCGGTTGAACCAGTTGATACCCGTGACCTTCACCACCGTGACGATGGTTTCGTTGGTCGCGGCGTGGGCCGCGGCAATGATGCCGCCAGTCAGCGTGACAGCAGCGAGTGCGATGGCAATGCGATTGAGTTTCATGCGTTTGTCTCCGTTATGGTTTGTATGTACAGCACATGAGATGAATCGAAATTCAGGCGGCGGGCGGTTTCGGCACCTTGATCACGGGCGCCGCGCCGCCCAGTCCGAAGATCGCGCGCACGCGTTCTCCGCCGGCGAGCGCCAGCGATGCCAGCAGTAGAAAGCCCCAGGCGCAATCGCCGAAGAACTGCGACACGCCGAGCAAATTGAACAGGCTCGATAAAAATTGCAGCACGGTCGCGGCCAGGAACACGCACACGATGCGCCCATATCCGCCCGCCGGATTCACGCCGCCCATCACCGCAATCAGGATCGCGATCAGCAGGTACGAGTTGCCGTAATCCCATTTCGCGCTCGAGGTATGCGTCGCGCTGATCAACCCCGCGAGCGATGCCAGCACGCCGCACATGCCGTACGTGAGAATCAGCATGCGGTCACGCGGAATGCCTGCGTAGAACGCAGCTTTCGGATTCGTGCCCATCAGATAGAGACGCAGGCCGAACGGCGTGCGCTTGAGCAACCAGCCGAGCAACAAAACGGTTGCCACGAAGATCCAGAGCGATATGGGTACTTCCAGGAAGGTGCCGTTGCCGATCGCTGAAAGCGCATCGAGATATTCGACGCGCACCGACGCGCCGTTGCTGAGCACGACGGCAATTCCGGTAAACAACAACGACGTACCCAGCGTGCAAAGAATCGGCGTGAGTTTCAGGCGCGCGATGATCACGCCGTTCATCAATCCGCCGATCAAACCGAGCGCCACCGTGATCGTGCAGAACACGGCTGTGTAAAGCACAGGCGAGTTGTCGGCGGAGATGAACATGGGCAGCAACAGCGCCGCGACCATGCCCGAAAGATTGGCGAGCGCCACGCCCGACAAGTCGATACCGCCATTGCCCGATACCATCGAAAGCATGATGCCGAGCGCGAGCAGGCCGAGTTCGGGCAACTGGCTGCCCATCGACTGGAGGTTGTCGATATCGACGAACTGTCCGTGCGATAAAACCGTCGCAACGATCACGACCAGCAGGTTCACCGCGACCAGGAAATTCAGTTGCCGGTCAGCGAGCAATTTCGATGCAAACATCCAGGCGCTCCTCGGTTCAGGAATGTTGAGCTGGTTCGCCGAGTACGGCGTGGATTTCGGCGAGCTTTGGCATGGACGGTGCAGTACCCGCACGCGTGACCGACAGGCTTGCGAGCGCGCAGCCGAAACGTACGGCGTCGAGCGCGCTTTCGCCGCGTGCGAGA
>NZ_JBSIPA010000045.1:0-24633 GCF_053574605.1 Caballeronia sp. M23-90
TGGCCGTTCTATGGCAGCGCGCATGGCGTGGTGCCGCCGGATATCGCGGCGCAGTGGCTTGAACGAATTGTCGCGCTCGACTGGAAGAAGGTCGAACCGGCCGCGTTCGCCGCGGCGCAGATCGCGCGTTTGACCGGCGACCGGTCGCGCGATCTGCCTGAAGACCTCCGGGCGCGCGTGGTTCATCGGCTCGACAATGCGGGCGCGCCAAAAAGCTGGGGCGAAATGGTCAGTGAAGTCGTGGAACTCGATAACGCCGACGAAGGCCGCGTGTTCGGCGAATCGTTGCCGCCGGGATTGAAACTCGTCACCAGTACGTGAAGATAACGGCGCTTTTATAATCGCGGCTTCCCAACCCGCGACCATTCCTATCATGAGACTGCATGGCTGGGCATTCCCCGCAGCCGTTCTGCTTTGCGCTTCGCCGGCATTTGCACAACAGATCCCGCCACACGACGAATTTTTCTGGCTTGGCGAAATCAACAAGGCGACCGTTGTCATCAACACGGACGAAGGCCTGCTCGACAAATCCATGGCCCCGCGTCTCGCCGCGGGCGTGGCCAAGGTGATCGCGGATGGAAACCAGCCCGGCGCCAAGCGCCCGAAGACGGTGATCACGTTCGAGCCGCTCCTCATCAAGGCGGCCGGCGAGGACATCACGCTGCTGCACGCCGGACGTTCGAGCCAGGACATGCACGCCACCTACCGCTCGGCCATCCTGCGCGACGACCTGCTCAACCTTGCCGACCAGCTCAACACGACGACCGCGACCATCGTGCGTCTCGCCGATAAGTACAAGGCCACCGTCGTGCCGAACTACACGAACGGCGTGGCCGCCCAGCCCAACAGCTACGGCCACTATCTGCTCGGCTTTGTTGCAGGCCTCGACCGCGATGCACAGCGAATCCGCGAAGCGTACAAACGTGTGGACCGTTCATCGATGGGCACGACCGTCCTGAACGGCACAAGCTGGCCGCTCGACCGCGAGCGCATGGCGAAGTATCTCGGCTTCAATGCGATCGTCGATAACGCCTACGACGCGTCGCAGATTTCTTCCGTCGATGAACCCGTCGAAGCCGGCGCGATCGTCACGAGCGTGGGGCTGCATACCGGCGCTTTCATCCAGGACGTGATGACGCAATACGCCGAATCGCGTCCGTGGATCCTGTTGCAGGAAGGCGGCGCGAACACGTATGTCTCGAGCGCGATGCCGCAAAAGCGCAATCCGGGACTGCTGATCCGCACGCGCACGGATGCATCGACGGCAATATCGCAGGCCGAGGGCGTTGTCATGCAGGCGCACAACCTGCCGCCCGGCATGAGCGATCCGAAGGACGTGAAGGCGAATACGGAGATGATCGAAAGCGGTATCGACGCGCTCAAGGGCTGGAACGAAGTGATGAATTCGCTCGTGATCAACCCGGAGCGCGCGCTCGAAGAACTCAACAGCGACTGGACCGCATCGCAAGAAGTTGCCGATGTACTCATGCGCAAGTACAAATTGCCGTTCCGCGTCGGCCATCATTTCGCGTCGAACGTGGTGGAATATGCGCGGCAAAAGGACATCAAGCCGCTCGACTTCCCTTACGCCGATGCACAGCGCATCTACACGCAGACCGTCGCGGGCACACCCTACGCCGGCGATCTGCCAATGAGCGAAGCGGAGTTCCGCTCGACGCTCAACCCGGTGGCGATCGTGAACAACCGCGCGACCACGGGCGGGCCGCAGCCCGTCGAGATGGCGCGGATGCTAAAAGAAGCGAATGCGCGCGTGGCCTATCAGGACACGTGGATCAAGGATAACCGCGCGCATATTTCAAGTTCGCTTGCCCGGCTCGACACCGACTTCAGCAAGGTATCCGGTCAGTGACCAAAGAAAACATCGCATTGCACTGAACCGCCCACGCATTGGCGCGGGCGCGACATGCTGCTCGTGGCGCTGCGTGTATCGGGCATGCCGCCATACGATGTGTCGGACGTGGCCTGCGCCGAGGTGTTCGCGTCGTGCAGGACGCCAGCCTGGCCGCTCGGGCGAACCTGGGGCTGGGAATATTGCTGGATGTCCTGCTGACTGTCCTGTGCGACAGCGCTTCCCGACATTGCAATCAGCAGCGCGCTGCTTAGAAAAAACAAACGGGTTTTCATTTCGATGCTCCTCGAAACCAGGCGCGTCACCCGGGAGCTTTCCTGAGCAGCTCGCCACTTTTCTGTATGTGCTTCGCCAAATTGTCGCAGGGCAGACAGGCGTGAAGTGGAGTCAAGTGAAGCGGTCGGTGCGCCCTGCATCTTGAGTTATAGGCCGCGCATGGTCGATTTCACAGGGATTTGCGCATTTGCCGAGTCAGGACTCCGCTTCGCGGCACCCTGCGTAAGTAGGGCTGCGCCAAGCGCCGCGCTCGTCTATTCTGAAGATGACCGTTCGTGGCGCGCTCATTGCTCCTGTCATCCCGAGCGCTCGAACCTGACCCTGGAGAAACTCCATGATTCACGTCACCACATGGCTGGCATCCATACTCATTGCCATGCTGGCTGTCTTTTTCATCACGATTGCGTTGCCGAATTCGGCATCGGATGAACTGAACCGCGCATCCGCGGCCCAGGCGATATTCACTGGCACGGGCGCGAGCGTGCCATCAAAGCTTGGGCTTCCCAATCCGGTGCGGCGCAAAGCCGATTGAAAACAGGCGCCTTGGCTTCAAGCTCAGGCGCGCTCTCCCATCGTCGCTGCCGATACCGGCCGGAACGCGAGGCAATACATCAGGAAACGCCCCGCAAAGATCCCGGCGACCAGCCCGGACACCAGACCCCCGAGCACCACGTACATCGAGTCCGGTCCGGCGTGCATGACCGCCAACTCGACACCCAGCCAGAACTTCGATACGAACGTCAGCAGCATCAGCACTAGCGGCACCACCGACCCCGGCAGCGTGACCGTCTTCAGCGCACGATCCACCGTCATTCCGGAGCGGCGAGCCAGCACGACGCCAATCCCGATTCCGAACACCGCGCCGAGAACCCAGGCGAGCCCGGTGTTCCATCCTGCAGCCGGTTCCTTGAACAGGTTCAGCAAACCCCAGCCGGTGAAAATGACGGGCACGATCGCCAGTTTAGTGAGCGGCGCGGTGCCGCCTTTCATCGCCTTGAAACCGCGTGAAAGGAGATAGGCCAATAGAATCCAGACCCAAACCGGTGTGCCGTGCAAAATCGCTTCGATAGACATGAGCCTCTCCTTGATCGCAGGCCGTCGGCCGCGTGAAATCCGAAATGAAACCGCTTAATCTTTACAGTGGAAATATTCTGACGCGATTCAAAACGATCGTCAATGCATCTTTCCATTGTAAAAATTTATGGAGACGGATAGATCGATTCGTATGCAGAACCGCCGGCGGACCCGCCGGCGTCGAGACAAGTCTTCTTAGCCCTTGGTCGCACCGAATGTCAGTCCGGCCACGAAATGCCGTTGCATCGCGAAGAACATGATGACCGACGGCAACGCGGCCAGGATCGACCCCGCCGACACCAGGTTCCACGCCGTCACCCATTGCCCCTTGAGCGCGGCCACGCCGACCGTGATTGGCGCAGCCTCGTCGCCCTGCGTGAGACACAACGCCCAGAAGTAATCGTTCCAGACGAACGTGAAGACAAGAATGGCGAGCGCCGCCAAAGCCGGTCGGATTAACGGCAGCACGATTCGAAAGAAAACCGTCCACTCGTTCGCGCCTTCAATGCGCGCCGCCTCGACCAGTTCGAACGGCAATTGCTTGATGAAGTTGCGCAGGAACAGCGCGCAAAATCCGGTCTGGAACGAGATATGAAAGAGGATCAGCGCGCCGACCGTGTTGAAGATGCCAAGCTGCAACGACAAATCGCGCACGGGAATCATCAGGATCTGGATAGGCACGAAGTTGCCCGCGACGAAGGTCGCAAACAACGCCGTGTTGCCGCGAAAGTTGTAGATGGCCAGCGCAAAGCCGGCCATCGATGCAAGTACGATCGACCCGATCACCGACGGCACCGTGATCAGCACGCTGTTCCACAAGTAGTGGAGCATGGGCGATGTCGTCAGTGCATCGCTGTAATTGGCTATCAGGGAAAAGTGCCGTGGCCAGCCCCAGTAGTTGCCTTCGACGAGTTCATCGGAGGAACGAATGGAGGTGACCATCACCGCGATCAGCGGCAACAGCCAGATCACGAGCGCAACCGGCAACGACAGCTTGTAAAGCGCCCGGTTGACGGGCTTCCATTTGGCGACGGGCATTGGAAACATAGTGCGCTCCTGACTTCTTAACGTTCGGTCCGCAGCATTCTGCGCAAGTGATAAACGATGTACACCATCATGATGGCGAACAGCACGACGGCAATCGCGGCCGAATAACCAATGCGGTAATACTTGATCGCCTGGTCGTACATGTAATAGGCGAGCACGGTCGAGCTCTCGTACGGACCACCGCCGCTCATGACGGAGATCAGATCGAAACTGCGCAACGCGCCGATGATCGTTACCACGATCGCCATGAACGTGGTCGGCCGGAGTTGCGGCAGGATCACGTGCCACAACATGGTCCAGCCCTTCGCGCCTTCCATGCGCGCCGCCTCGATCTGCTCGGAGTTGAGCGATGTGAGGCCGGTCAGGTACAGGATCATGCAATACGCGGTCTGCGGCCAGAGCGCCGCGAAGATGATGCCGAAGGTGACGTATCGTGCGTCGCCGAGTACGGGCACACCGTGCCCCAGAATGACTTTCAGCAAGCCGAATGTCGGGTCGTAGAACCAGCTGAACATCAGGCCGACCACAACGCCCGACAACACGAACGGCGCGAAAAACAGCGACTTCACCACGCGAATGCCGCGCACCGCCTGATTCAGATACAACGCGACGGCAAGACCCATCGGCGGCGCGAGCAGGAACAGGATCAGCCACAGCACATTGTTCTTGAGCGCCGTATAGAACGTCGGAGCATGGAACAATTCGATGTAGTTATCGAAGCCCGCGAAGGTCTTCTCCGTCATCCCGTCCCAGTTGTAGAAACTGAGTGTGACACTGGAAATGATCGGCCAGATCACGTAGATCGCGACCATGATGCACGCCGGCGCCAGGAACAGGAACGCGGCCAGCCGCTGCTGCCGCGCAGTTGCCGACATCCGCTTGCGACGCTTCGGTTTGGCCGCCGCAACGCTGAGGGTTTCAGACATACAGTGCTCCCTGTCCTTCAAAAAGGCGGCCCATCGCACGCGGGCCGCCGTCCCGCATTACTTCTTGTAAATGCGCTTACGCGTGGCTTCGAGCTGCGTCAGGATTGCATCGAGTTTCGTCGGATCGGAGACGAACTGCTGCATGCCCTTCATGCCTTCATCGGCCATTTCCTTGGTCATGTCGCGGTCATAGAATTGCGCGATACCGCCCTTCGTCTGCGACAAGATCTGGAAACCGATCTTCGAAATGGGATCGTCCGGTTCCGGCGCCTTGCTGTTCGCCGGCAGGGAGCCAAGACCCTTTGCGAGCTGCGCGCTGATCTCGGGTGTCTCCACGAAAGCCAGGAACGTATGGGCGTCCGCCTTGTTCTTCGCCTTCGACGGAATGTGCAGCGACTCCACCGGACCATCTTCGGCGGTCGGCACATTGCTGTCGATGATCGGGAACTGGAAGTAGCCCATCTGCGGCTTGATGTTCTGCGGGAAGCCGGCGGTGATGAACGTGCCCATCAGCATCATCGCGGCCTTGCCCTGGAACAGGAACGGCTGCACCGCGTCGAGATCGTAAGAGAGCGAGTTTTCGATAAAGACCTTGTTGTCGATCAGCTCCTTCCATGCGGTATAGACCTTCTTCACGCGCGGGTCGGTATAAGGCACGTCGCCTGCCATCAGCTTCTGATGGAACGCGTTGCCGTTGATGCGCAAGTCGAGGTAATCGAACCAGCCCGCAAGCGTCCATGCATCGCGGCCGGCGACCGCGACCGGCGCAATGCCCGCGGCCTGGAGTTTCTTGCAGGCGTCGAGGAATTCAGGCCAGGTTTTCGGCTCGGCTGCGATCCCGGCCTTCTGGAACAAGTCCTTTCTGTAGAACATGCCCCACGAGTAGTACACGGTCGGCGCAGAGTACTGCTTGCCGTTATACGTGGACGATTCTTTCGTCGACGCATACATGGCGTCCCAGTTGTTCTTCTTCCAGTCGGGCGTCAGGTCTTCAAACAGCCCGCGCTTCGCGTAATACGCCATGCGTTCGCCGTTGTGCCAGTTCACGATATCCGGCGCGACAGTCGAGAGCCAGCCGGGAAGCTGGACCTTGTACGCTTCTTCATCGACGAAGGACACCTTCACATCGATATCCGGATGCGCCTTCTTGAAAGCGTCGAAAGTCTGTTGCCAGACCGTGCGCTGGCTTGCACCCTTGAACGCGATGTTCACGGTGAGCGTGCCTGCTTGCGCAATGCTCGCTGTAGCCAGGGCAACGGCCAGAGCGACGCCGGTCAATCCGTTGCGCATTCCATTACCAGTGAAAATTTTCATGCGTGTCTCCTCATTGATGAGTGTTGTTTGCTTTGTAAATCGCGACGCCTTGCGGTTCTACTTCCTCCTGCCCGACTATGAAGCTGGCTGCATCAGTGATCCTGTGAGCCGTTGAGTTGTAATTGAAGAGATACGTAAGCGGCCCGCGCCGGCTAACGCGAATGCCTTCGGGCAGCGGTTCTGCATCGAGTCCCGCTGCTTTCGCCGCATCCTGGAAGATCGATTGCGTCAGGGCGTCGTCGAAGAGACTCGCAAGGTAACGGATCGATCCATGACGCAGGATCGCGGGATGACCATCGGCGAAGTTGCTCTCGATCTGCACGCCTTCGCCCGCTTCAATCAGGTCACGCCAGTGACGGCTTTCGCCGCGTTGCCCGACCTTCTCGGTCACGTTGGGACGCATCGATTCAACGCGCCAGACGCGCATTGGAATCAACTGGGCGAGTTCCGCGCCGGGCGGCAACGCATCGGGAATGGTGAGATTCTGCGTCTTCGATCCCGTGCGTGGTCCCAGCACGACTTGCGCACCGCTTGCGGCAAGCCTCGCGGCAAAGTCGTCAGGCACGACCGGCAGCGGCGGCACCACGATCAGCTTGTACTTGTCCAGGGGCGCGTCGGCCGGCACGATATCGACGTCCAGTCCCAGGCTTCGCAACGCGCTGTAGTACTCGAACGCGAATCGCGGATAGTGGAAATCGACGCCTTGCGGATGAATCTCGAACAGCCACTTCGCTTCATAGTCCCAGACCAGTGCAACTTTCGCAGCGACGGGCAGCTCGCCGTCTTCTGTCACGACACGATCTATTTCCTTCGCGACCAGCGACGCTTCCTCGCCACCCAGATCCAGCTGGTTATCGGGCGTATTCAAACCCGCATGCATTTGCTCCTGTGCGAACGGCGCCTGACGCCAGCGGAAATACGAAACGCATCCCGCGCCATGCGCGAACGCCTCCCAGCTCCACAGCTTCACCATGCCCGGCAGGGGCGCCGGATTCCAGTGCGCCCAGTTCACCGGTCCGGGCTGTTGCTCCATCACCCAGAACGGCAGCTTCGACATCCCGCGATACACATCGTGATTAAACGATGCGAAATCCGGATGCCCGGTACGCAGCCACTTTGCCTTGATCGACGGGTCGAACCACTGCTCTTCGAGCGCACCCAGCGGATAGCTGTCCCACGTCGCGATGTCCAGGTCCGCGGCCACCTTGTAGTGATCGAATTCCGTGAAGAGCTGCATGAAATTGTGCGCGACCGGACGCTCCGGCGAATGCGCACGGATGATGTCGGTTTGCATGCGGTTAAAGCGCACGACTTCATCGGAGGAGAAACGGCGGAAATCCAGCCGGTGCGACGGATGCGCTTCCGTCACGGTCGCGACCGGCAGATCGATCTCGTCGAAGTTGCGGTATTCCATGCTCCAGAAGACCGTGCCCCACGCGGTGTTGAGCGCGTCGATGGTTGCGTAGCGTTGCTTGAGCCACGCCCGGAAGCGCTGCAGTGCAGCCGGCGAATAACTGACTACCGTGTTGTGGCAGCCGTACTCGTTGTCCGTTTGCCAGAACGCGACGGCTGGATGCTTGCCGTATCGCTCGGCAACCGCCGTGCAGATTTTCTGCGATGCCTCGAAGTACGAAGGCGACGAAAAATCGTAATGACGGCGCGAGCCGAATGCACGCGGGCGGCCATCGGCGCCTATGGGCAAGATGTCCGGATAACGGTCGATCAGCCACTTCGGCGGCGTTGCGGTCGGCGTGCACATGACGACTTTCAGGCCTGCATCGGCGAGCGTATCGATCGCCTGATCAAGCCAGTCCCATTGATATTCACCCGGCGACGGTTCGATCCGGCTCCACGCGAATTCGGCGATCCGGACACGGTCGATGCCCAGCGCCTTCATGCGCGCCGCATCGTCTTTCCACATCGAGGCGGACCAGTGTTCCGGGTAATAACAGACTCCAAGACGCATGCGAAGCGCTCCTACGCAAAGTGGGGAATGACGGCCGACGTGACGGCGAAGCCGTCCTCGGTGAAAAGATGACAGGAGGCGGCCGGCACATTGAACGCGACGTTCTCGCCTTGTTTCGGCGTCCTGTCGCCTGGCGCCTTGGCAATCAGAACAGCGCCGCCGGCTTGCTCCAGATGCAGATAGCTGTGCTCGCCAAGCTGTTCGACGAGCGACACCGTGCGCGTGATCTGCTGTTGTGACGCGTTGCTTGCGATCGGTTCAAGATGCTCCGGACGAATGCCGAGCGTGATGGTCTGGCCCGGCGTCAACGCATCGCCGTTTGCCTGGACTTCGAGTTGTTCACTGGTGCCGTCGAGCGCGATCAACACGCTTTCCGCATTGCCCGAGACCACGCGCGCGGGCAGGAAATTCATCCGCGGTGAGCCGATAAACCCAGCCACGAAACGGCTCTTCGGCCGGTGATACAACTCGAGCGGCGCCCCCACTTGCGCGATGCTGCCGTATTTCGCGGTATCGGCGCCGGCGTGCAGCAACACGATCTTGTCGGCCAGCGTCATGGCTTCGATCTGATCGTGCGTCACGTAGACGACGCTGGCTTTATCGAACTGTTTATGCAGCCGCGCGATCTCCACGCGCGTTTGTCCGCGCAGCGTGGCGTCGAGATTGGAAAGGGGTTCGTCGAAGAGAAACACGCTCGGGCTGCGCACGATCGCGCGGCCGATCGCCACGCGCTGACGTTGTCCGCCCGATAACTCTTTGGGCCGTCTTTCGAGCAAGGCGTCGAGTTGCAGTACGCGAGCAGCTTCCCTCACCTTTTTGTCGATGACGTCTTTCGGCGTCTTCGCGAGCGTCAACCCGAACGCCATGTTCTGGTAGACCGTCATGTGCGGAAAGAGCGCGTAGCTCTGGAACACCATCGCTACACCGCGTTGCGCGGCCGGCACCTCGTTGACGAGTTTTCCATCGATATAAAGATCGCCGTCCGTAATGTCCTCGAGACCGGCGATCATGCGCAGCAGCGTCGATTTCCCGCATCCCGAAGGACCCAGGAACACGCAGAACTCATGCGCGCCGATTTCCAGATCCACGTCGCGGATCACCGGCGCGTGGTCGCCGTACGCTTTCTGAACTGACCGTAAAGAGATGCTCGCCATGCCGACGTCTCCGTGTTTTACCGAGGAGACAAAAGAAGGTTAAGCGCTTAACCTTCCGCCGGTGAAAAAACGATCCCTGTACAGGATCGCCTTGTCTGGCTGTCTCCGTCTTTGTGTTTTTGAACTGCCTTGGACGCAAATCTAGCCGTCTCCCAGGAATTATACAAATGCCGGGAAGCCATCCCAAAATATGAGACACGGCGACGATGCTTGCACATAACCGTGCGTTCGCGGAACTTAGGCGACGTTCCGACTCGCGTTAACCCTTCCCTAGAGATTCGATGACCACTTTGGCCGAAGTTGCCGCGCGCGCAGGCGTCACGCCCGCTACCGTATCGAACGTACTGCGCAAGCGCGGCAAGGTCGGCGAGGCGACGCGGCAACGTGTGCTCGATGCAGTGGATGCATTGGGGTATCGGCCGCATCTGACCGCGCGCGCACTTGCCGAAGGCAGCGCGCCGACGCTCGCGCTGATGGTGTCGAGCATCGCGAATCCGTTTTATCCGGAGTTCGCGCTCGCCGCCGAACGCGCGGCGCGCAAGAACGGCCGCTTTCTGATTGTGTGCAACACCAACGAAGATCCGGTGATTGCGCGTGCGTATCTCGATCAGATTGCGGGGACGTTGTCGGAAGGCGTGCTGGTGATGAACGCGAAACTCGACTTCGATGACCTCGAGAAGACCCTCGCGCGCGGCACGCCGATTGTGTTGTGCATGTGGGAACGGCCGGATGTATCGCCGGGAGTGCCTTGTGTGGCGGTCGATTTTTTTGCGGCCGGAACGCTCGCCGCGCAACACTTGCTGGACCTGGGGCACACACGCATAGGCGCAATCGTCGCAAGCCAGCGTGACGGTGTGCAGGCCGCGCGCTATGAAGGGTTTTGCCACACGTTGCACGAGGCCGGCGTTGCGCACCTGGAGGAGGACGTGCGTTTTACGCGCGATGAAGTGCAACATGGCTACGATGCCGCTTGCGATTTGCTGAGCGCACAGCCGGACCTCACCGCCCTCTTCGCGACCAACGACCTGCCCGCGCTCGGTGCGATGCACGCCGCCGCCGATCGCGGCATGCGGATTCCGCAAGACCTGTCGGTGATCGGCATCACCGATATTCAGCTTGCACGGGAATCGCGGCCGGGTTTGTCGACCATAGCCGTTCCCACCGATGCCGCCGCCGCAATGGCCGTCGAATTGCTCGAAGCGCTGATAGAGAGCGGCGGCCGCGACCAGGACGCGCCGATGCGCGTTGCGCCCCAACCTGTGCTGGTGCAACGCGCATCGACGGGACCCGTACGCAGGTAGCTTTTTACGCCCGTTCCGGAACCTTCGCGAACAACAGATTCAGCCCTTCTGCGATAGTCGGATGCGCGAGGATCGCGTCCCTCAACGCGGTGTACGGAAGCTTGCCGAGCATCGCCATTTGCACCACGGCCACGACTTCGCCTGCGTTCGAACCGAACATTGTGAAACCCAGGATGCGGTCCGAATCCGCCGCTACGACAGCTTTCATGAAGCCCTGCGTGTCGCCCGTCGTGCGGGCGCGCGGGATGCCGGCCATCGGCAATTTGGCGACGCGCACCGCGATCCCCTGGCGTTGCGCATCGCTTTCATTTAAGCCCACGCGCGCCAGTTCCGGTTCAATGAACAACGCGTACGGAATTTCGCGATCGCGCGTGGTCAGCGTGCCGCCCGCAAGTTGTGACTTCAGTACGCGGTAGTCATCGAACGATGCGTGCGTGAACATCGGCGTGCCGGCCACTTCGCCGATCGCCCAGGTGTTCGGCGCGGAGGTCGCAAGGCGCTCGTCGACCCTGATGAAGCCGCGTGTATCGAGTTCGACGCCCGCGACCTCCAGACCGATGTTCGCCGTGCGCGGCACACGTCCCGTCGCTACGAGGATATGCGAACCTTGGAGGCTCGAACCATCGTTGAGGTCCACCGTCACCGAATCGCCCGAACGACCACTTACACGCAGCGCCTTCACCGAGACGCGGACATCGATTCCTTCTTTCGCGAACGCGGATTCGATTGCATCGGTTACGTCGGCATCCTCGCGCATTGCAACGCGCGGCGCCTCTTGCAAGACCGTCACCCTGCTGCCAAGCCGGCGAAACGCCTGCGCCATTTCCAGCCCGATATAACCGCCCCCGATCACGATCAGATGTTCCGGCAAGGCGTCGAGCGCGAGCGCTTCCACGTGGGTCATCGGATTGGCATCGCGCAGACCGGAGACGTCGGGAACCGCTGCATATGTACCCGTGTTGATGAACACATGTTCGCCTTCCACCACACGTTGGTTGCCATCGTTCATGGCGACCTGAATGCGGCGGGGCGCCACGAAACTTCCTGTACCGAGAATCAGATCGAAGCCTGACGCAGCGAACGCTTTCGCGTTGATATCGACCATGCCGTCCACAACGTCACGCACATACCGATGCACCTTCGTCATATCGACCTTGTTGTCATGCGCGCCGCCTTGCAGGATGTCGGCAGATTGAACGGCATGCATGATCCGTGCGCTTTGAATGAGCGCTTTACTCGGGATACACGCAATGTTGATACACGACCCGCCGATCATGCCTTCCTCCACCACGGCAACGCGCTTGCCGGATTTGGCGAGTTCCATGGCGAGCGTCTTGCCGCCTTTTCCGCCGCCCAGGAATACGTATTCGAACTTTTCGACTGTAGACATTTCAGCTCCTTTGAATTTGGTCGCGGGCCACGCCCGTGCTGTGACTGAAATGTAGACCTCGCGGCATGGAAAGCCCATGTCGAGTCGGCTCGAATCACTGCTCGCGCGTCTCATGGCGCTGGAACACGCGCTGGTAAGATCGCTACGCCATCCTTTTCTACCGGGTAATCACATGGAAGCGCTCGACCGGCTGATCCAGTTATCCCGCCTGCAAGGCGCGCTCGATCTGCGCTGCCTCCTGAGCGGCGAGTGGACACTCGACCATCCGCCCGCGCCGCCGAGCGAGGCCGTGTATCACGTCGTGCTTGCCGGAAGCTGTCTGCTCAAGTTTCGAGGACAGGCGGATGTAAGGCTGGAAACCGGCGATATCGTGATGTTGCCGCGCGGCGATGCGCATGTGCTGCAGGGCGAGGAATCGTCGGATCAAAGCGTGCCACGCGAGATGGAGAGTCACTACAACGGCGCGGTGACCGTGCGCACGAACTGCGGGCCGAATGCGGCGAGTCTCGATCTGCTATGCGGGAAATTCAACTACGCGGCGAATGCGTTGCTGATCGATGTGCTGCCTGACATCGTGAAAATGTCGTTCGAGCGCGATGATGTTCCCGACCTGACGCGGATGGTCGGCATGATGCGGCGCGAGTCGAGCGAGGCGGAGCCGGGGGCACACTCGATCATATCGGCGTTGTCCACTGCGCTTTTCACGATGCTGCTGCGCGCGCATCTGGCGCAACAGCCGTCGAAAGCGGACGTCCTCGCGTTGCTTGCGCATCCGCGTCTTGGATCATCGGTCATTGCGATGCTGGAGCGGCCTGCGGAGAAGTGGACGATCGAAATGCTGGCACAGCAATCGGCGATGTCACGCGCGACTTACGCGCGAGCGTTCGGTGCGTTGACCGAAGACTCGCCAATGACCTTGCTCACACGCATCCGCATGCAGCTCGCGGGAATGTTGTTGACGCGAACGGCGAAGAGCATCGCGGAGATAGCCGACGACGTGGGGTATCAATCCGAATCGGCGTTCAGCAAGAAATTCAAGGATACGTATGGTGTGGGCCCGGGCGCATACCGGCAAGCGCGAGCGGGTGGCTAGGCGATTACATCAGGCTGCCGAGCACCAGTTCGTGCGAGTGTCCGATCCAGACGGCGGCATCGCGATGATCACGAAGTGCGTTGCCGGTATTGGGATGGATGAAGACATCGAGTGAACCGTGATTTAGCGTGAGCCATTCCACGATAACGGCGAACTGGCCGGGCTCGAACGCGAGCTGATACGACCACTGCGGATGTGGACCGACAGGTTTCTCGTGAAAGCGTCCGACCTGGAGGATGTCGCCCAAGCGGCTAGCGATTTCCTCGCGAAGTTGCCAGGCGGTGTCGCGGGTCGAAGCGTTGAAGTAGACGTGGGCATGCCACGATACGACGGGAGAAACGGTGGGCGTGTTCATGGATGGCGTGAGGCTCGGAAAGTGGCTGCCGCACGTGTGCGGCGATTCCTGAGTTTAGCCAAAACGGATGAGGGGTGCTTGGGGTTGGCGGAGGACATGCAACTAACAACGACCGCGCGAACGCCTAAATTGCAGCAACCCGGCACCGCCCCCAACCAACAGGGCCGGCCCCGGGCTACAAACCAACCCCCTTACTTACTCGTAGGCATCGCAAACTCGGCGCCCTTCTCGGTGCTCTCTGGCCACCGTTGCATGATCGATTTCTGCCGCGTGTAGAACCGCACCCCTTCCTCGCCGTAAGCGTGCATATCGCCGAAAAGGCTGCGCTTCCAGCCACCAAACCCGTGCCAGGCCATCGGCACAGGAATGGGCACATTGATCCCCACCATCCCGACTTCGATACGGCGACCGAATTCACGTGCAACGTGGCCATCGCGTGTATAGCAGGCCACGCCGTTCCCAAACTCGTGGGCGTTGATCAGATCGACCGCTTCGGTAAAGTCCTTGACCCGCACGCACGCCAGCACCGGACCAAAAATCTCTTCCTTATAGATGCGCATCTCGGGTGTCACGTTATCGAACAGCGTGCCGCCGGTAAAGAAACCTTCCTCGTGCCCCGGCACCTTGAAACCACGTCCGTCGACGACCAGTGAAGCGCCCTCCTCCACACCCAGCGCGATATACCCTTCAATGCGTTCCAACGCCTGACGCGTCACGATCGGGCCCATCTCGGCATCGGCTTCCATGCCGTTCTTCACGATCAGCGAACGCGCCCGCTCGGCAAGCCGCGGAATCAACTTGTCAGCGACATCGCCCACGAGCACCGCAACCGAAATCGCCATGCAACGCTCGCCGGCTGATCCGTAACCCGCACCGACCAGTGCATCGATAGCCTGATCCAGATCGGCATCGGGCATCACGACCATGTGATTCTTCGCGCCGCCGAGCGCCTGCACGCGCTTGCCGTGCTGCGCACCAGTCTGATAGATGTAGTTCGCAATCGGCGTGGAGCCCACGAAGCTGATGGCCTTCACATCGGGATGCACGAGCAGCGCATCGACCACGACCTTGTCACCCTGCACGACGCTGAACACGCCATCGGGCAAACCGGCTTCCTGCAGCAACCCTGCCATGAATAGCGATGCCGACGGATCGCGTTCGCTCGGCTTCAAGATGAAGCAATTGCCCGCTGCAATCGCGACCGGGAACATCCAGCACGGCACCATGCAAGGGAAGTTGAACGGCGTGATGCCGGCAACGACGCCCAGCGCCTGACGCGTGGTCCAGTTGTCGATACCTGTCGACACCTGCTCCGTGAAATCGCCCTTCAGGAGTTGCGGGATACCGCAAGCAAACTCGATCACATCGATACCGCGTGACACCTCACCCTGCGCGTCGCTGAAAACCTTGCCATGTTCGGCTGTGATGATCGCGGCAAGATCGTCGCGATGCTTGTTCATCAACTCCAGGAAACGCAGCATCACGCGTGCACGGCGAATCGGCGGGGTTTCGCTCCAGCCGGCAAACGCTTTCTTTGCGCCGGCGACGGCTGCGTCGACATCGGCAACATCACCCAGGTGCAGCGTGCGCGCTTCGGCGCCCGTCGCCGGGTTGAAGATCGGCTGGGTGCGCGTTCCCGTGCCGGGTACACGACGGCCCTGAATGAAATGGCCGACGTCCGCGCGATCGCTGAAGCTTTGCATGATGAGGCACCTGATTGGTTTGGTAGAAAGTCTGTCGAGTGTAAGAACCCGGGACACGTCTGCAAAGACGTTATGATTGAAATGATTGTTTTCTATGGTGAACAATGGGCATATGGAAACGCAACGAGTCGAGTCTCTCTGGACGCATCTCTATTGGCTGACAATCCTCGCGCAGCAAGGCAGCTATACGCGCGCAGCCACCCGGCTTGGTGTGAGCAAGGCGGCCATGAGTCAAAGAATAGTCGAACTGGAGCGCGCCGCTGGTGTGTCGTTGGTGCAGCGCACCACGCGCAGTGTGCGGCTGACGGAGGCAGGACAACGTCTTGTCGATCAAACGCGCGGGCAGTATGAAGGCATTGCGCAGAGCTTTGCGGGCGTACGCGATTCGGCAGGAATTGCACGTGGAGAGCTGCGTGTGACTGCTCCGGTCGCGTTTGCGCGGCAGCAGCTCGTGCCGCATTTATCGGCGTTCCTGAGGGCAAACCCTGAAGTGCGCGTGCAACTGGAAGTATCGGACAGGATCAGCTCGCTCGCGAGCGAGGGTTTCGATCTCGCGATTCGACACAGCGCCGTCGCGCCAGAAACACATGTTGCCTGGACGCTGTGCAAGACGCGTTCGGTGATCGTGGCGACACGCGCGTATCTGAAGCGTCGTGGCACGCCTTCGACGCCGCAGGAACTGGCCGCGCACGATTGCCTCTTTTACCCGCGCGCGCAAGAGGCCCCCGCGTGGACCTTCGAACGCACGACCGGGCGCAAGTCCGTCACGGGACGCGTCACGGTGCCTATCAACGGACCGTTCTCGGCGAATAACAGCGAGACCCTGCGCGACGCCGCTCTGGATGATCTCGGCGTTGCACTGGTCCCTGACTTCAGCGCCCAAGCCGCGCTACGCGCCGGTCAACTCGTGCGCCTGTTGCCCGATTGGCAACCTACCGGCGTTTTTGCAGAGCAGCTTTATGTGGTACGTCCGTATGCTTCCCACGTGCCACGCGCGGTGACGGCGTTTGTATCGTATTTGCGCAAGACGTTCGAGGATGGATTTTCGGACTAGCGTCGGTGTTTGAAAACCAACGCTTTAGCTTGCAGCGCGTTTGTCGATCCAGTTCACGATCTCGGCGTGATACGTGCGCGGCGCTTTCGCCACGGTGCGCGCCGCGAGTCCCGCGAGTGTCTGCGCTTCGAGCACCTCTTGCATGCGCTTCTCCGCCTCGATCATGACCGCATGAATGGAACATGTGCCGCTTGTGGCCCACTTGGGAGCGGTATCGCCGAAAATCGCGCAGCGCGCGCGAATCTCGCGGCAATCGAAAAGCGGCTTGGGTCCGTCGATGGCTTGCACCACGTCGAGCACAGTGATGCGCTCGGCAGGACGCGCGAGCGTAAATCCTCCACGTGCGCCTTCGGTAGCGACCGTCAAGCCGGCCTTATGAAGCTTGGTGAAAAGCTTCGCCACGTAATCCACCGACAATCCCTGCAGTTCCGCCAGATCCCGCACGCTCGCCTCGCTGACACCAGCCGGCGCGTCGGTCAGATACAGCAGGCAATGCAGCGCGTACTCGACGCCTGAACTGATGTGACTCATTCCATCTCCGACTCATCAAATCCTAGTTTAGGCATTCTATTCCATCCGGAGGCGGGAGGCAATGCTCGTCTTCTCAGCGATGAAAATCGCGTCATCTGCATATTCCTGACGGCTATCTCTCCATATAGCGACATGCAATATTCGGATCGATGTGCGACATCATCGCACTTGCAAGATCTATCTACGACTTGTACAGTCGTAGTTATCGCTGGAAATTACGGCGACCCGATTAACGAATTGAAAGCGAAAAATGACTGATAGTCCCAAGAGAATTCTGGTGATAGGCGCCGGCTTCGCCGGCATGTGGAGCGCGCTTGGCGCAGCTCGTTTGATCGATGCCGCGAATACGAACGGCGAGCCCATCGAAGTTGCCTTGATTGCGCCCGAACCCCAGTTGCATGTTCGCCCGCGCCTTCATGAAACCAACCCGCTTGGTCTGAAAGCGCCGCTGTTGCCGCTCTTCGATGCAACCGGCGTCCGCTTCATCCAAGGCAGCGTGCGCGATATCAAGGCCGCGGATCACACTGTCGAAGCAGTGAATGCGGACGGCAGCACATTCACCGTGCACTACGACAGGCTGGTGCTCGCCAGCGGCAGCGCGCTGTTTCGTCCGCGCGTTCCGGGCCTGGACACGGCCGCGTTCAGCATCGATCAGATCAGCGACGCCGCGCGTCTGGAAGCGCATCTGCGTGGCCTCGCCAATCAGCCTGATTCGTCCGCGCGAAATACGGTTGTTGTCGTAGGCGCGGGTTTCACCGGGATCGAAATCGCGACGGAATTGCCCGAACGCTTGCGTTCGTTCCTAGGCGCGAACACTGCAGTCAGGGTGATCGTGATCGAGCAAGCGGGCGCGGTGGGTCCGGACCTGGGCGCCGGGCCGCGGCCGGTTATTGAGCAGGCGTTGACCGGACTCGGCATCGAGGTGCGTCTGAACGTTGCGGTGAGCAGTATCGATATTGATGGCATCGTTACGTCGGACGGCGAGCGTATCGAGGCGAAGACGGTGATCTGGACAGCAGGCATGCGCGCCAATTCGCTGACGAAACAACTCAACGCCGAGCGCGATCCGCTCGGGCGTCTACACGTGGATGCGAACTTGCGCGTGCTGGGAGTGGACGATGTATTCGCCGCCGGCGACGTCGCTTTTGCCACCACCGACGACCTCGGCAATCACGCGCTCATGTCATGCCAGCATGCAATGAACATGGGCCGGTTCGCGGGACATAACGTGGCGGCCGACATGCTTGGCAGCGAGCCTCTACCTTATCGTCAACCGGTTTATGTGACGTGTCTCGATCTCGGGTCGTGGGGCGCGGTCTTCACCGAAGGATGGGACAGGCAGATCAAGCTCGTTGGCAACGAAGCGAAAGCGCTCAAGCGCCAGATCTGTACCGAGTGGATTTATCCGCCGGCAGCGGATAGAACAGCCGCGTTCGATGCCGCCGATCCGAATGTCACTGTCGTAGCTTAAGCACCTTGCCATTGTCGTTGCGCGTGGAGCACGTCCTCTGCGCGCAACGACGTCAATTGCCGATACAACGCTGGCGCGGTAGCGCCTTCAGTGTTCAGCAAGAGCACGTGCGAATGCTCATCGAGTGCAAGCGCAACGCGCTCTTTTGCGTCGCCATTCGCTTGAATCAATCCCGCAAGTCCAGCCGCTCCGGACTCTCCCGCCACGACGGGAATATCGCGCTTTGAACCGGCAGCAAGAATGCGCATGGCTTCGATGGCGGCTTCGTCTGACACGGTCATGAACGCGTCGGCGAGAACGCTTAGAAAGCGCCACGCCAGCGGCGACGTTTCTCCGCATGCGAGTCCGGCCATGACGGAATCCACGGAACCCGTTGCATGGGCTGCATGTCCTCGAAGCGCGCTTTGATAAAGACACTCGGCCTGATCGGGTTCCACGATGATGAAACGCGGCCGTCGCTCACCGTCGCGCTCTGCAAAATAGCTGATCACCCCGGCAGCCAATCCACCCACCCCGCCTTGAATGAACACATGCGTATAGGGCCGGCCATCGTTTTGTTCGATTGCTTCCGCAGCGATGGTTCCATAACCCTGCATCACGTCGCGCGGAATCGTTTCGTAACCGTCGTACGAGGTATCGGACACGACGTGCCAGGCATTTTCCTTCGCAAGCCGCGCGGCTTCCGTCACCGACTCGTCATAGTTGCCCTCGATCTGCACGATCTCCGCGCCGAGTGCCGCGATTGCCAGCCGCCGTTCATCGTTCACGTGCTTGTGCAACACGATCACACATCGGCAACCGATACTGCGCGCCGCCGCGGCCAATGCGCGGCCATGGTTGCCATCGGTTGCGCTGATCACGGTGAGGTTGCGCAGCAGCGTCGTATAGTGCCTATCGATCAGTTTTGCAGCGTCAAGATCGTGGCCCTGGAAGAGCCTTTTAATCAGCCGCATCAATGCGATCGGCGCACCAAGCGCCTTGAAACTCCCCAACGGCGATCGATGCCCTTCGTCCTTCACGCGAATCGATCCCACTCCCAGCCTTGAGGCAAGATCCGGCAAGTCCCAAAGAGGCGTCGGTCCCGCGTTCAACCCGTCCCATGCCGATAACCACGCGCGGCCTTCATCGGCGGCATGGATGTTGAGAATCTGGCGAAGCGAATCGTCGTAGTCATTGCGGCGCGCATTGGCGTTGATTTGAAGCATCAGACTGTCCTCTGGACGTTTTCAACGGGTAATTTCAAACGCACGATCTCCGCAAAATAGCGCGCGCCGGTGGACAGGATGGCGTCGTTGAAGTCGTATCGTGCGTTGTGTAGCGGAGTCGCACCGGCTTCGCCTCCGGCACCATTACCGATAAACGCAAAGTTGCCCGGCACCACTTCGAGGAACGCGCCGAAGTCTTCAGAGATCATCATCGGTGCGACGTTGCTGTCTACGTTGTCCGCACCCACAATAGCCGTGGCCGCTGCAATCGCGGTCGCAACGCATGGAGGCGTGTTGACGGTCGGCACGAACTCATGCGTGTATTCGAACGTGCATTGCGCGCCGTGCGCAGCACAGATGCCTTCGCACACGCTACGCATGCGCTGCTCCAGCAGCCTTTGAACCTCGGGCGTGTAGCTGCGCGTATCGCCCTTGATCACCACCTCGCCGGGAATCGCGTTGCGGATGCCATCGGTGAAAAGCTCGGTGCAGGAAACGACCGCAGGCACGCCCGGTTCCACGCTTCTCGATACAACCGTCTGCAACGCCAGCACGATTTCCGCCGCAATCACAATCGGGTCGATCGTCATATGCGGTCGTGCCGCGTGGCCGCCAACTCCATTGACCCGGATCACGAAGTTGTCTTCGCTCGCCATGATTCCACCGGCGCGCGTCGATATGGTGCCTGCGCGAAGCCCTGGAATGTTATGAACGCCGTAGATTTCATCGACGGGAAAACGTTCGAAAAGCTTGTCGGCGATCATCGCCTTCGCGCCCTTCCCGTGTTCTTCCGCCGGCTGAAAGATAAAGCGCACGGTGCCGTCGAAGTCGCGCCGCTCGCACAGCAACTTCGCGGCGCCGAGAACCATGCTCATATGGCCGTCGTGACCGCATGCATGCGACTTCCCCGCATGAACCGATGCATGGCCGCGCTCAGGCGCCTGCTCGTGGATATGAAGCGCATCCATCTCGGCACGCAGGCCGATCACGCCGGGCCCGTCGCCGCAAACAAGGTTCGCGACAAACCCGGTCCCGCCGATACCCCTCGTCACCTCCAGCCCAAAACCTTCGAGCACGCCGGCCGCGAACACACTCGTCTCGTGTTCCTCGAACCCGGTCTCCGGCACACGATGAAACCAGTGCCGCCACTGCATCAACTGCTGCTCGAAATCCATCGTAAGTCTCCACTGCCGTGTATGGACTCCAGTATAAGAACCTGGCATGAGAAAAAATCCCGCGAATACACCTATCGCCGATAATTCGATTCTATTTCCGGCGTTTAGACTCAAAGAACACTGCATCGATCAAACAGGACCCGCATATGGCACTCGATCGGCTCGACGTCCGCATCCTCAACTTGCTGCAAGAAAACGCGGCCACCCCGTTGCGCGTGATCGCAACGGAAGCCAACGCATCGGTCGCGACATGCCAGCGCCGGATCGCGCAACTCAAGGCAGACGGCGTGCTGCTCAAGGAAGTCGCGATTGTCGACCGCATGCGCGTGGGCCGGCCGCTGACCATTTTTGTATCGGTGGAACTGGACAAGCAGAACGATTCGCTCCTGCGCGCTTTCGAGCGCCGCATGATGAGCGAAGGTGACGTGATGGCGTGCTACGAGGTGTCGGGGGAATTCGATTTTTTGCTGATCGTGAATTCCGCCTCGATGGAGACGTATCACGCGTTCACGCGAAGGCTCTTTTCATCGAACAACAATGTGCGCAACTTCAAAAGCAACTTCGCGATGAACTGCTCGAAGTTCGAGACGAAGATTCCCCTGGATGATCCAGAGGAATCAGCTTAACGCCTGATACTCGCTACGAAGGTCGCGATGCGGTCGCATGCTTCGGCGAGACGCGCTTCATCGAGCACGAAGCCCAGCCGCACGAAACCTGCCGCGGTTTCTCCGAACGCACTGGCATCGAGCACCGACACACCCTGCGCCCGAAACAACTGCCAACTGAAATCGTAGGCGCTCAAGCCCGTGCCGGTTACGTCGACCATCATGAACATGCCCGCCTCCGGCAACAGGCAATGCAAGCCTGGCACATCGCGCAGACGATCGAACACAATGTCGCGGCGACGTCTGTAGATCTCGCGCATGTCCGCGACGATCTTCGGGCGGTTTTCGAGCGCGGTCATTGCGGCTTGCTGGATGAAGCCCGGCAAACCGTAGAGCATGCAAAGCGCCAGGCGTCCAAGGTGTTCTACAAGCGTCTTCGGACCGATCACCCAGCCCACGCGCCATCCCGGCATTGCATGGGATTTCGACAAGCTGCCGATCGTCACGGTGCGCTCGGCCATGCCGTCGAGCGAGGCAATGCTGACATGCTCGCGATCGAATGTGAGGTCCGCGTAGACCTCGTCCGAGACGATCCACAGATCGTGCTTTTTCGCCAGCGCCGCAATGCGTTCAAGATCCGGACGCGGCAACACGACACCCGTCGGGTTGCACGGCGTGGCGAAGAAAATGGCTTTGGTGCGCGGCGTGATGGCGGCTTCGAGCGCGTCGCAATCGAGATGAAACGCCTTCGCCGGGTCTACCGCCACAGGTACGAGCGTCGCGCCGGTGACACGCACGCTGGCCTCGTAAGTCAGGTACATCGGCTCGGGCACGACGATTTCATCGCCTGCTTCGCACAAGCATAACGATGTCGCAAAGAGTCCGTTCTGCGCACCCGCGACAACGATCACGTTGTTTTCATCGATACCCTGATTGCCGGTCTGCTGCACGTGATCCCGCGCGATCGCCGCACGAAGCGGCGCACGTCCTACCACATCCGCGTAATGCGTATCGCCTTCGCGCAATGCACTGACCGCGCGATCGACGATGACTTCGGGCGTCGCGAAGTCCGGGTCGCCGACGCTCAGAATGATGACGTCTTCGCCCTTGTTGAAGGCTTGCTGCGCCGCGTGATGAATTTCCCACGCGGCCGTGCGCTTGCCTTGCAGACGCTCGACGAGATTCGAATACTTCATGCGGCCACTCCCTTGAAGTGAATCGTTGGATTATAGCGGCGGTCTATCGGCCGTTCTTATTGGCCGTGCCCAGGTTCGTCGCGAGATAAGCCAACAATGCCTGGACACGCGAAGAGCGGCCTTTGCGCGATGGCATCAGTGCGATGACCGGCGCGCTGCCAAAGTCCCACTCGCCCAGAAGCCGCACGAGCTTGCCCGATGCAACCGCGTCCGCCACGTCCCATTGCGAACGAAGCACGAGCCCCAAACCATCTTCGGCCCAACGACGCGCAACACTGCCGTCGTTGGTACTGAATGCAGCGGTGACACGCAGTGCGAGCGGTGTTGATTGCTTGGCGCCGGTCTGCGCGCGCCGCCGGCGCACCCGCCAGAGCGTCACGTCTTCATCATTCTCGCGAATGCAGATGCAATCGTGATCGAGGATCTCGCGCGGTTCACGCGGATACCCCCGGGCCGCGATATAACCCGGACTCGCGCATAACCATCGTTCGTTGGCGAGCAGTGGCCGCGCAGTCCACAACGTGTCGCGCACCGTGCCGATCTGGATCACGACGTCGGCGTCGTGACTATGCGGCCAGGGCGTTTCCAGCAGATCGAGTTGCAGTCGGATCTCCGGATTCTCCCGCGCAAATCGCGCGAGCAACGGCGCCACATGCACGCGGCCGAAGCCGAAAGGGGCTGCAATGCGAATGTGGCCGGCGAGACGCGCGGTTTCATCGCGGAACGTATCCGGAAGCGCTTCAATGGCGGTGAGAAGACCCTGCGCTTCCCGCGCGAGGCGCGCACCGTCGGCGGTCAGCGACATGTTTCGTGCATCCCGCGTGGCGAGCGTTACGCCGAGCGTTTCCTCCAGCTTCTTGAGCCGCATGGAAAGTGCCGATGTCGTCACGTTGAGCACGCGCGCCGCCGCACTGAGCGATTCCGATCGCGCGAGCGTGGTGACAAGCCTGAGATCCGCCAGTTCCATCGTTCAGTTTTTCTTAAGGATAGATGTGTGTGGATTTAACCATAGCTTAATGTTTTATCAGTAAAGTTGCGTCCATCATGCCAAGCCAATCTGCCTCGACATACCCGAAAGCGGTGCTCTTCGACCTGCTCACCGCCCTGCTGGATTCATGGACCTTGTGGAACCGTGCAGCCGGCAGCGAAGCCGCGGGACGCACGTGGCGCGCGGAATACCTGCGCCTGACCTACAACCGCGGCGCGTATGTGCCCTACGAAGAACTCGTGCGTCAGGCCGCGTTGCAAACCGGCCTGGACGAGTCGGCAGCACGCACGCTCGAAGCCCAGTGGCTGCAACTCGCGCCGTGGAGCGGTGCGCGCGATTCATTGCGCAAGCTCGCGCCGCACTGCAAGCTGGGGATCGTCACGAACTGTTCCGATCGGCTGGGCCGGCAAGCCGCCGACCTGTTCGATATCGACTGGGACGTGATCGTGACGGCCGAAAACGCCGGTTTCTATAAACCCGATCCGCGTCCTTATCAACGGGCGCTGGATCGCCTGAACATAAACGCCGACGACGCCGCTTTCGTCGCCGGTTCGAGCTACGACATGTTCGGCACCGCGAAGCTCGGCTTGCGTACCTACTGGCACAACCGCGTAGGCCTTGATCTCGTCGATGGCGCACAGCCACCCGAAATCGAAGCGCCCACGTTCGATGCGTTGCTGCCGTGGCTGCGCGAATTCGGTTCATCGAAGGTATCGAAGGAAGACTCCGCACAATGAAACTCGACCAGATCGAAACGCCCGCCGCGCTGATCGACCGGCCGCGCATGATGCGCAATATCGAACGCATGCAGGCGCATATGAACGCGCTCTGCGTGGCGTTCCTCGGTGAATCGATCGGAATGGCCGCCGAGTTGTACGAAGGCGTGTGTACCGACCTGCCGCCGCAGCGCAAGAAGTAACGGCCGGCAGTCGAATGTAA
>NZ_JBSIPA010000460.1:0-5126 GCF_053574605.1 Caballeronia sp. M23-90
TGGGTCACGCTTTGAACGAATCGCAAACACTCACTACTGCGCGCAGGCACGATCCGCATCAGGCCGGGACATGCCGATGGCCTCGATGCCGGTACCGACCCGCGTTCAGTAGTGAGTGTTTGCGATTCGTTCAAAGCGTGACCCGTCCGGTCTCGCGCGGCGCCTCGACCTTTGCCTTGTCAGCAGCACATGAAAACAGGCAGGATCGCGGCATCGGTACACCCCGCCCGATGTTGGCTTGCACGAAGAATTCCGGTCGGCAGGTCTCTTGGCTGGCAGGTCACCGCCCGCGCCGGCCTTCCCAGTCGAAACCAGTGGCAGTGGAGCGCGGACTCGCTGCGTACAATTGCGGGGGCAGCCACAGTTTCGCTGTGTTCCCTGTTAGGCCCGTCAGGGCACCGACTAAACGCGATATTATGCCCGTTTTTGCAGCCGACAAAACCAATCGCCGCATGGCTCGGCAAGCGGCCGGGCAGCGTAACCTGCAAATGAATCATGCGAGGATCGGCGGATGGCAACGTGGTTGACGGTAGTGGGAATTGGCGAGGACGGCTGGCATGGGCTCAGCCGGACGTCGCACGAAGCGTTGCTTGCCGCCGATATCATCTTCGGTGGCAAGCGCCATCTCGACCTGTTGCCGGAGCAGATTTCCGCTGAGCGCCGCGCGTGGCCCACGCCGTTTTCGATAACGCCGGTGTTCGACTATCGCGGCAAGCGAGTCTGTGTGCTCGCAAGCGGCGACCCGATGATGTTCGGCGTCGGCGCCACGTTCGCACGCGAACTGGAGCCCGGTGAGTTCACCGTATTGCCTGCGCCGTCATCGGTGTCGCTTGCTGCAGCGCGTTTGCGTTGGGCGATGCAGGATGTGGCCGTGGTCTCGCTCGTCGGGCGTCCGATCGCAGCGCTTGGCGTTCGCCTTCATTCCGGCACGCGCATGCTCGTTCTCAGCAGCGATGGTTCAAGCCCTTCCGAAGTCGCGCAGTTACTGAACCGGCGCGGCTTCGGCGCCAGCCGGATGAGCGTGTTCGAACATCTGGGCGGCGAGCGTGAACGTCGCACTGATGGCATCGCAAACACGTGGAACCCGCAAGCCGATATCGCTGCGCTGAACCTGGTGGCGATCGCCTGCATTGCGGATGCCAACGCCTTGCGTCTGCCGCTCACACCCGGTCTTCCCGACGACGCGTACCAGCACGATGGCCAGCTCACCAAACGCGACGTCCGCGCCATCACCCTCGCGCGGCTTGCCCCCGAACCTGGCGAATTGCTGTGGGACGTGGGCGCGGGATGCGGTTCGATCGGCATTGAATGGATGCGCTCGCACGCTGACTGCCGCGCCTTCGCGATCGAAGCGGATAGCGGACGTCAGCGTTTTATCGAACACAATCGTGATGCGCTTGGTGTGCCCGGACTGCAACTCGTGGAGGGCGAAGCGCCGGCCGCGTTGATGGGGTTGCCATCGCCGGATGCGATCTTCATTGGCGGCGGTGTAACCGCGCCCGAGATGCTCGATACATGTTGGGCGCGTCTGAAGAAAGGCGGCCGGATGATCGTCAACGCAGTGACGATCCAAAGCGAGGCGACGCTCGTCGCGTGGCGGGCGGTGCATGGCGGCGAGCTGACGCGTATAAGCGTGGCGCACGCGCAACCGCTCGGCGCCTTCGATACATGGCGTCAGGCGCTCCCCATCACGCTGCTGCATGCAGTGAAATCATGACGCGCGTCCTGCTGCTCGGTGGCACGGGCGAAGCATTGACGATCGCGCGGCGTCTCAGTCCGGAACACGTCTATAGCCTTGCTGGACTGGGACGCACGCCGGGCGATCTCGTGTGTCGCGTGCGAGTTGGCGGGTTCGGCGGAGTGGAAGGGCTGGCGGCTTTTATAAAAGCAGAATCGGTTGGTCTGATCGTCGATGCAACTCATCCCTTCGCCGCGCAAATGAGCCGTCATGCCGCCGCTGCTTCAGCGGTGACGAGCGTCCCATGCTGGGCGCTTCGCCGTGCGCCGTGGCAACCGGGACCGGACGATGACTGGCGCCGCGTCTCTGACTTTGCATCGATCATGGCAGCCATCGCGCCATACAAACATCCGTTGTGGACGCTCGGCCGCGAGCCGCTCGATCATCTCGACGAGATCCCCTCCGGGCAACACTGGACCATCCGTTGCCTCGATCCCCATGTTGGCCACGCACGCGCGACGATCATCGCGGCGCGCGGGCCGTTTTCGCTGGACGGCGAGCGCGCTTTATTCGACCAGCAAGATACCGATGTCCTCATCAGCAAGAACAGCGGCGGCGCGGCGACCGAAGCGAAACTCGCGGTCGCGCGTGAACGCGGTCTGCCCGTCGTGATGCTGCAACGTCCGTCACTTCCTCAAGTCGAACGCGAATTCACCGATACGGCCTCACTCCTGAACGCGCTCGACGCTTTACGGAAAGCCCCTTGAATGACGGTCTATTTCATTGGCGCCGGACCCGGCGATCCCGAACTCATCACCGTGAAAGGGCAGCGTCTCGTGCGCTCATGTCCCGTCATCCTGTATGCCGGGTCGCTGGTGCCGGAAGCGGTGTTGAGCGGCCATCGCGCGGAAATCTGCGTGAACACCGCCGATCTTCACCTCGATGAAATCATCGCGTTGCTCGAAACCGCGCATGCCAAAGGGCAGGACGTGGCGCGCGTTCATTCGGGCGATCCGTCGCTGTACGGCGCGATCGGCGAACAGATTCGCCGTCTGAACGCGCTCGCCATTCCCTATGAAATCGTGCCGGGCGTGACGGCAGCGGCAGCATCGGCGGCGGCGCTCGGGTGCGAATTCACGTTGCCCGGCATCTCGCAGACCGTGATCCTCACGCGTTTTGCGACGAAGACATCGATGCCCGAAGGCGAGCAACTCGCCGATCTCGCGCGCCACCGCGCGACCATGGCGATTCACCTGGGCGTGCGCCATATCGAGCGCATCGTCGCCGACCTGATCCCGCATTACGGCGCGGATTGTCCCGTTGCCGTGATCTTCCGCGCGAGTTGGCCCGACGAAGAGAAAGTGCTTGGAACGCTCGCGGATATCGCTGTGAAAGTGCTTGAAAAAGGCATCGAAAGGACGGCGTTGATCGTGGTCGGGTACGTGCTGAATGCCGAGGGATTCACGGATTCTTCGCTGTACCGGAAGGAGCCTTGAGACATTGAAAAAACGCCGCGCGGTTTCAAAGGCGCGCGGCGTTCCCACGATCAACGCACCAGACTCAGCACGTCAGGCGCGTTTCTTCTTCGCCCTGCGCGACAGCATGTTCAACCCCTCGACCAGCGCCGAGAACGCCATCGCCGCGTAGATGTAGCCCTTCGGCACGTGAGACCCGAACCCTTCGGCGACCAGCGTCATCCCGATCACCAGCAGGAAGCCGAGCGCGAGCATCACCACGGTCGGGTTTCTATCGATAAACCGCGACAACGGACCCGCTGCGAACATCATCACGGCCACCGCTGCAATCAC
Organism: Caballeronia sp. M23-90; assembly: GCF_053574605.1. NCBI lineage: Bacteria > Pseudomonadati > Pseudomonadota > Betaproteobacteria > Burkholderiales > Burkholderiaceae > Caballeronia > Caballeronia sp. M23-90. The sequence continues at coordinate 3,487 of NZ_JBSIPA010000460.1, forward strand.
GGCGACGAACATGATGGGAATGTGTTCCGTCATGCCGACGGCGGTCACGATGCTGTCGATGGAAAACACCAGATCCAGCACCAGGATTTGCCCGATCGCCGCCAGGGGTGTGATCGAAGCGGTCTTGGCCGGGCCGCCGGATTCGCCGGAATCATGCGACACGTGATGATGGATCTCCGTGGTCGCCTTCCATACCAGGAACACGCCGCCGGCAATCAGGATCAGGTCGCGCCACGAAAAATCATGCCCGAACGCCGTGAAAATCGGCGCCGTCAGCCGCACGATCAGTGCGACCGTGCCGAGCAAGCCAAGCCGCATGATGAGCGCGAGCCCGATACCCAGACGCTGCGTGCGCGCCCGGTGCGCTTCTGGCAATTTGTTCGTGAGAATGGAGATAAAAATCAGGTTGTCGATGCCGAGCACGACTTCCATGACAACGAGTGTCGCCAGGGCCGCCCAGGCGGTGGGATCGCTGGCAAGCGCTACGAGGTAATCCATGAGATGTGAGGGTTGTCCGGTTATAGGTCACGAATTTCACGCAATCATACGCGACGTTCGCATCGATAATGTAAGCTTATTGAAATGTTGAGAGTGCTTCGAGCTGAAAAAAGTTCTCCACCATTTCCAAGCGGGCACCGGCTTCGAAAAACTTTCTCGCACAAATACGGGTAAACTCTCGTGCCGCACGCTATTCCTCAGTTGGAAGTTGGAAGTTGGAATCGCGCCTTTCACGTTCGCTGCCCGATCCGGCAGTCTTTCGGGTTACGCATGCAGGGAAAATCGCAACGACTGGTTGAGCTGGACTTTTTTCGCGGCCTCGTCCTGCTCGTGATTCTTGTCGATCATATTGGCGGCAGCATGGTGTCCCGCATGACGCTGCACGCGTTCGCTCTTAACGATGCCGCCGAAGTCTTCGTTTTCCTCGGCGGTTTTGCGACTGCCACCGCCTATGTATCGATGTGCGCGAGGCGCTCGGAATCCGCCGCCCGCGCAAGATTTCTCCGCCGCGCTTTCCAGATATATAGAGCATTTCTGGTCACCGCTGCGCTCATGCTGCTCACGAGCTTCGTGTTGCGGCCGCTGTTCGGCAGCGCGCCGAATCTCGCCACGACCGACCTCGACGCGTTCATTGCCGCACCGTTCACGGCGCTCATGGATATCCTGCTGTTGCGACGCCAGCCCTATCTCGCATCCGTCCTGCCGATGTACGCGTTTTTCGCGCTCGCCGTGCCGCTCGTGTTGCCGCTCGCGCGCAGCAAGCCGTGGCTTCTGCTCGCCGCGAGTATTGCGTTGTGGGCGCTCGCCCCTCCTGTCGCCGAGTATTTGCCGTCGGCGGAAGATTTGCTGTGGGACTTCAACCCTGCCGCATGGCAACTGATGTTCGTGATCGGCGTGATTGCCTGTTGCCAGCCGGTTTATCAGCGGGTGAGCGGGCACAGGTTCGGATGGATGGTTAGCGTGGCCGCGCTCGCAGTTGTCCTGGGCATGGCGTACTACAAGCTGCTCGTGCTCCCGACTTCCTTCGATGGCGATTTCAAGCGCAATCTGGCGGGCGCGCGCATCGTCAATTTCGTGGCTATCGCGTGGCTCGCCAGCGATCTGACACGTCGCGGCGTGGTCCGGCGGATCGCGCAGCTTGA
>NZ_JBSIPA010000461.1:0-5126 GCF_053574605.1 Caballeronia sp. M23-90
TGGGGCGGAAAGCCGGCGTTCGATTGGCACCGGCGTGTTCGGCGGCGCGATCACCGCGACCGTTCTCGGGCTCGTGTTCACGCCGCTGGCGTTTTTCATCGTGGTATCGGTGCAAAGATTCATGCAGCGCAAATTCATGTCGATAACCCGCGAAAAACCATCGGCCAGCACCGAACTCGACGACCTGCCCCGCGCCGATATCCAGGGTTCGCGCGAGAGCTGACCGGGCGGCCGCACCGCTTTCCCAAACTCCCGTCGCAACGACCTATGATTGCTACAATCCGCGTTTAACGCGTTCGCCGGAGGTTGGAATGGCCTATCCCGCGGGTACAGTCGCCGCGCTCAGTTCGGCGGCGGCGACGGTGTTTTCCATCGGCATCGTGTTCCTCGGGTACTGGGGCATCCACGAATCAACCCAGTGGCATTTCGCCGATGTCACCGTGGCCATCCTTGCACTCGGCGGCTTCATATGCCTGGGTCTGGTGCCCTGGCTCGCCACCTCCCCCGTCGCCCATCCCGACGACGACTCCCTGATACGCCATGCGCGGCACGCCTTTCTGGCAGGCGTGGGCGCGCTTTGGCTGGCAATCGTCGTGTCGATCTTCACGTGAATATCCGCCTTTGACCCGCCCTCCGTTCAATATGAAGATTCGCCCCGCACAAGTGATCGAGCTCGTGGTGAATCTGCTGCTGCCCTGGCTCGCTTACAAACTCGCGTTGCCGTATTGGGGTGAGCTTGGGGCGCTGTATGCATCGGCGGTGCCGCCGATTGTCTGGAGCCTTGCCGAGTTTGCGAAGAACCGGCGGGTCGATGCCCTGAGCGTGCTGGTGTTGATCGGCATTGCGCTGTCCATCGTGCTGATGGCGCTTGGCGGCAGTCCGCGCCTCTTGCTGATGCGTGAATCGATGGCATCCGGCGCCATCGGCCTTGCGTTCCTGCTATCGCTCGTCGCGCGCCGGCCGCTGACGTTCTACCTCGCACGGGCGACGGTGGCACGCGAATCCGATGGCGGCGCCGAGCGCTTCGAGACACTGTGGGAGAGCCGGCCTCAATTGCGCCGCTCGATCCGCCTGATGACGTTTGCGTGGGGACTGGGGCTGACCGGCGAGAACCTGCTGCGCGCGTGGCTTGCGTGGCATTGGCCGATCGAACGCTTCCTGCTGGTGTCGCCGTTTATCGGCTATGGGATTTATGGCGGCCTGACGGTGTGGACGATCATTTATCGCAAGCGGATGAAAGCGCGCGAGGCGGCCGCACCGGCAACGCCGGTTCAATCGTGAACCCGCGCAAATAAAAAACGCGCGCCTGCCTGTTGGGCAAAGCGCGCGTTTAGTTCGAAGCGACTTCTTATTTCAAGCCGCTTGCTGCTGATACTGGATCCGATGCAGGTTCGCGTACAGCCCGTTGTGCCGCAGCAATTCGGCGTGACTGCCCTGCTCGGCGATCTTGCCCGCGTCCATCACGAGGATGCGATCCGCGCGCTCGATCGTCGATAACCGGTGCGCGATGACCAGCGTCGTGCGCCCTTTCATCAGGGTTTCCAGCGCTTCCTGGACGTGCCGCTCGGATTCGGAGTCGAGCGCGGACGTCGCTTCGTCGAGGATCAGGATCGGTGCATCCTTGTAGATGGCGCGCGCAATCGCTAGCCGCTGGCGTTGGCCCCCCGAGAGCCGCATGCCGTTGCCGCCTACGCGTGTCTCCATGCCTTCGGGCATGGCATCGACCACGTCCGCCAGATTTGCCGCGGCGAGCGCCGCTCTCACGCGTTCGCGGTCCGGCGTCTGGCCATACGCGACATTGGCGGCGATCGTGTCGTTGAAGAGCACCACGTCCTGGCTCACCATCGCCATTTGGCTGCGCAGGTCGTGGAGGCTGTATTCGGGAAGCGCCACGCCGTCGACCATGACCGCGCCGCCGGCCGGGTCGAAGAAACGCGGCAGCAGGTTGACGAGCGTTGTCTTGCCGCTGCCCGATGCACCCCCCAGCGCCACCATCTCGCCCGGCGCGACCTTGAACGACACGGCATCGAGCGTAGGCGCGCCGCTCGTTCCATAGCTGAACGACACGTCGCGGAATTCCACTTCGCCACGCGCGCGCTGCAAGGGACGGCCGCCGCCTTCGGGCTCGACGGGTTCATCGATCAGACCGAAGATCAGCTCGGCCGCCGTCATGCCGCGCTGCAGCGGCTGGTTGATGTCGATCAGGTGCTTGAGCGGCGAGATCACCAGCAGCATGGACGTGACGAACGCGACGAAACCGCCGACCGTGGTCTGGTCGTTCGCCGACTGCACGACGGCGATGGTGATCACGATCGCCAGCGCAATCGATGCGAGGAATTGCGTCAGCGGCTGGGCGAGACCGCCCGACACCGTCATGCGCATGGAGTAGCCGCGCAGCCGGTTGCTCATGTCGGTGAAGCGGTCGTTTTCGTACTTCTGGCCGTTATGCACCTTCACGACCTTGTAGCCGCCGACCGTTTCTTCAACGATGTAAGACAGCTCGTTCGTGAGCAACTGATGCTCGCGGTTCAGGCGGCGCAACCGCCGGTTGATCTTGCTGACCAGCCAGCCGATAGCCGGCAGGATCACCGCGATCACGAGCGTCAGGCGCCAGTTGAGGATGAACAGATAGCCGAGCAGGAAGATTACCGTCAGCGAATCGCGCACGAGCGTCACGACAACGCTTTGCAGCACGTTCAGGATCTGGTTCACCTCGAACACGATCGCGTTGATGATCGTACTGGCCGTTTCGCGCTGGAAAAAGCCGGCGCTGGTGTTGATCATCCGGTCGAACATCTTGAGGCGCAGTTCGAGCAGGATCTTGTTGGTGACGTACGAAAGCAGGTAGCCGGACGCATACTGCATGCCGCCGCGCACGACCGCGAGACCGACAACCGCAGCGGGCACGATCCACTTGGCGCTCGCGCTGCCGTTCGCGCCGAAGCCGTGGTCGAGCAGCGGTTTGAGCAGCATCGGGATACCGGCTTCGCTGGCAGCGACAAAACCCATCGCAATCAGGCCGAGCGTCACGATGCCGAGGAGCGGCTTGATGTATGGCCAGAGCCGGGTCATGACGGCGGCGGGCGATGTGGTCTTGCCGCCGCCAATCGTTTTGCTCAAGGTTGGCTTTTGACTCAAAAGTTGTTTTCCTGGTTGGTGCATGGGCGGGCGCGCACGGGACTTGGCCGCTTGCACGGCGCCTGTGCTTTGGTGCTCTTGCCCTGACTCTGCCCTGTGCCGGTTCGGCAAACCGGTATTGTAATGCGGTGGGGTGCTCTGTCTCATTAACACCCTCGGAGCTTCGCCACGGCTATTTTTGGAGAAGCTCAGAAACGCGGCTAACACATACGGCGCACGATCATCGCTGTTCGCCGTTGCGCGCTTTCGGAACCATTCCAGCCAGCTTTTCCCCCTGCCCCATCAGGAAGCCGGAAAAACACCAGAATGCAAGTGCCGTCGTCTGCCACATGAAGTCATCGGTGGAATTTTTCGCGATCATGCCCACCGCCAGCGCTATTCCCGCAGCGCTCACCCATGGCACCGCGTGCCGCAGACGCCAGAAGCGCCAGATCAACGCCAGCAGCAACGAAATCTCCAGCACCACGCCGACAATACCCGTCTCGAGCCACGTGTTCAGGAAAAGGTTATGCGCGTGCGTCAACGCCTGCGGCTCACGCTCCAGCAAGCTCGGCGGAATTTCTGCCTGAAAGACGCGTCCCGGCAAAGGCTTGCCAAAACCAACGCCCGTCCACGTGCGCGCCTCGCCCTCCCGCCCGTAGAACGCCCACAGTTTGGGACGGGTATCGGAGGACATCGCGTCGCCGATACCCGCCAGTGCCTCCGGCATGTACACCTTGTCGCCGGCAACCGTGACTTCGCGCGCCACCGGTTTCGGCATGTTGTGACCGAGACGCAAACGCACGCTCAGCTCGAGCGTTCCCAGCGCCGCGACGCAAATCACCAGCACGCTCACCGCCGCAAGGAACAAATGCTTCCGATACAGCGGGTAAGCCGCGACCACGAGCGTGACACCCGCAGCCGGCCAGAAAAACCGATTGAGCGTCGCCAGGCCGATGACCAGCGCCAGCACAATGCCGCTCAGCCCGAAAAGCCGCCAGCGGCGATCCATCAGGAAGCCGGTGAAAAGGGTTATCGAGAAGATGGCGAGCGTGCTCGTGTGGCCAACCCGGTTGTAGTAGTGAAGAAGGACATCGGCGGGATTGGTGGGCGGCTGCAGGCGGCCCCAGTAATACACACTGCCGGCCGCGAGCAGCAGGCACGCAACCCAGTTGATCAGCACGATCTGCTGCGGCCGCTCAGTGCGTGTGCCGACGAGCCAGAACGCCAGGAAAGACACGAGCGGATACAGCACTTCGTCGAGCCACGCATGCATGCTGTCGCGCGGGAACGGCGACCACGAGACGGATATAAGCGCCCAGGCGCCCCAGGCCGCTATAGGCAGTACCAGCGGCCAGCGCAACGGCGATGGCCGGTCAGGCGAAAATGCCGCGGCAAGCGTGCCGATCCCCACTAGCCCCAGCGACAGGTTTTCGAGCGCGGTCATGTGGGCGAACATCGCGACAAACATAATGACTGGACACGCCACCCACAGGACGCGTTCCACCTTCACGCACATCTTCGTCATTGCACTCCCGGAAGAGCCGCCCGCAAGCTTTTGCAGACGGCCTCAAGCGATATAAAGCCCATGCAGTCGGCATGGTCGCCGCGCCATGCGACGCACGTCGATGTATTGCGATCACAGCGGCGGGCCCACGCCACGTACCGCCTGAAAATATCGGGCTGATCACGGCACGGCATGTCAGCGATAGTAACCGGCGTGAACGGCGCATCGCGCCAGTAGTTTCCCGCGCCATGGATCAGTGCGTTGCCCGGCCCGAACAGCGCGATGGTCGGCACGCCGGTCAGACGTCCGAGATGAGCCACGCCGGTATCAGGGCAGACGATCGCCCGCGCACCGGCGAACATATGCCACACCTGACGCAAATCGATACGGCCGGCAAAGCTCGCATACCGTCCGGCGGGATCGATTGCGTCGATCAACCCGGTTTCGCTGGGGCCGCCGCTCCATACCGGCCTGAGCCCGAGCGTTTCCACATAAGCCGCCA
>NZ_JBSIPA010000462.1:0-5095 GCF_053574605.1 Caballeronia sp. M23-90
TCCGCGAACTCGCTCGCCGCCGCCGCTACCACCACCACCACCAGCGGAAGGCCCTCTTTCCGGTCCATCGAATGCGTTTGGCGGCGTGTCGTCGCGAGCTGGGAAAAGATGATCGTATCCGCCCATGCTGTCAAAAACGGCCTGTTGCGCGCGGCGGTCTGGCGCATCTTTAGCCATCTCCGCAGCGACCTTCTGATACATATGCTGCTCCTGGCTGCCGGCGCTCGTATCCCAGCCTTGCCCCTGCGCGGCGTTCATGGCGGCGACGAAGTCGTGCGCGTCGTGCGACGCCTCGAAATGAATGCCGCCCGTCGAATGTGCCCAGACATCGGGACGCGCGGTAGTCATGATCGCATTCGTGACGTACTGGCGCGCGAACGATTCCACCCACTCTTTAACCGCCTTCTTGCCGAACTCTTTCACGAGCTTTTCGCCTTGCTTGCCGAGTTCGCTGGACGATTGCGTGTCGACGGCGCCGAAAGCACGGTCGATTATCTCGCTCACGACTCTTCCCTGCGCATCGAGCGGACTCATCGGCGCCGCATAGCGCGCCTCGACCTGTGCCACGATACGCGCTAGTCTCCCGGGATTTTCCTGCTCGAGTTTTTGCAGCGACGGTTCGAGCGTCGACGCGATGTCGCGCTCCACACTCGGCGGAGGAACGGGAGACCCCGGGTCACCGACGTGATGGGCCACTTCCTGACGAACCTTGTTCGCATCGTCGGAGACATCCGTCACCGAGCTCGCGTGATACGTCTGGTCGTCGATTGCCGCGCGCACGAATTCGTTGCGGCTCGTCTGGTTGCGTTCGACCCCGGCTATGTCGTCGAGCACGCTCGAGGCGATCACTTCGCGAATCGCCGCACGAGCCAGAAGCCGGCTGGCGTACTGAACGGTCGAGGGCGTTCGCGCCAGCCGCAGGACGGCGTCGTCAGCGGTCGGTGTCGCCTGCGACAAGGCCGCGTCCAAGTCCTGGCGCGAGTCGTGAGCGACGAGATTGACGCGCAGATTATTCACAACAAGCTGCAGACTATTCGCCAGCGGTTCCGCTGCCCAACCGATAAGCGACACGTAGAGCAACACGGTTGCAAGATAGGACAAAGGTTTCTTCACGATGCCCAGGTCCTCGCTGAAGCGCTTGCTCGAAATCGAGCGCAACACGCGGTGCCAGACGCTTATGCGCTCCGATTGCTCGGGCGACGCAGTGGCCAGGGCGTGTTCGATATCAAGGTCTTTCGCCGCTTTTTCCACCGACAGTTCATAGAGGCAATGGGACAATTGCTCGAACAACGCCTCGTTGCTGCATGCGCGCTCGGCCTGCGCCTCCTCGCTCAGTCCCGCTGCTGCGGACGAGGTATCGCCGGCGGCCCGTGCGCTGTCCGGCGGAGCCGACTGCTCTTTTCCTGCCTCCCGCTTCTCTTCTGCGCTCAACACGCCCAGTTGCGCGGCAAGTTCGTCGATCCTGTCCAGAAACGGCCAGAGCGAGGTGTCGGCTCTTAGCGCCGGAAGTTCTTCCGGATGTTCCCTCAAATGGTCGTAGATTCTCACTGCCTCTTCCGACCACGTTTGCGCGAGGCGTCTTCTCGCGTGCCGAGCCGTTTTCCACAAGACCCACAACGCGCCGACAACACCCACTAAAGAAAGGACCGTCCCGTATCCGTCGGCGATGTGCTTGACCAGTGTGTAAAGTGCTCCGGTGCTCTCGATCATCAGCTTCGGCGCGTTCAGCGAGGCGCCCGCTAGCCGCTCCGAACACCAGACCAGCGCTACGATCACCGCGAGCGCTAGCACACCCGTGGCGGCGAGATCGCGCAGCTTCTCGGCCATAGCCAGCGATCCGGCGCGCAATACCTTCCTGCGCATATCGGATGCGACCCAGCGGTCTTTCAACGCCGGCAAAATTCCGTAATGAAGAATCGCCCACGTGACCCACAGAATGCCCAGAAGCGTGATCAGGTTCATCGCATTCTCCGTATTTTCTTCGCTGGTGTCCTAGCGAGTTCGTCATGTCGTGCCGTGATCGGTAGTGCACCTGAATGCACGGCATATACGACGCAGCGCCAACCGTCGAACAGGTTGCCGGCAATCCATGTGCGAATCGCTAAAGCGGGCGGCTGGACGGCCACCTCTCCCTGAGCTCCTCGAACTGATCGATTCCGCGGCTACCCATGCCGGAGCAATCCGCACAAGCTTGAACTTTTCGGTGCTGTGGATGACGCGCTAGTCGATGAGGACTCTCAAGCAACCCGTAGGGATCTTCTTGATGTTTTATTTCCCTTGCGGCGCCTTGTTTTGAGAGAAGTTTAGGACGCTTTAATCCGCCAACAAGACCAAACTATAGTCGTGGGCAGACAATCTCATGCGGCCGACCGAAAAATTACCGAGTCGGCGCCGATATCAAAAGACTATCTTGCGGTCGACATGATCGGGGATCTGTTGAATCGCAAAAAAGGCGAGGAAGTGCCTCGCCCGCAGAGCGTTCCAATCACAGCGAAGGCGCAAGACGCATCCGCCTTCAACGGACTGCGTCTGCCGATCCGCAAAGGCAGGCGCCCAACTCGTCGTTACGCTGGATCGCTGGTATGAAGCGCTCGCAGTGTCTCTAGACCGAGGAAAGCCTCTCCATGTTGAACGGCGAGCGGAAGTTGCCGTTGACTGCCAACCGGAAGAAGCGTTGCAGACGCGTGAAGCCGCACAGTAGTCGCTCAGCGTCCTGGCATCGGCCTTCGGTGCAAAGAGCTTCGCAAAATCCAAGGCCGTGAGAAGCGCAAAGTCTGGAAGACGCCAGCTCACGCCGTCATTGTCGATTCCCTGTCCATCTCGATCGCCATAAGTGACCTGCACGGAAATCCGAGCGGCATCAGTTCTCCATAACGCGTTACGACGATGTCCCGCTGAATCGCGCACATCGTTCAGTTTGAACGCCTGATCGCACACACCGGATACGGACGACATTTTGGGCGGAAACCGTGCACAGACCTGCGCCTCTTGCCTAGACTGCAGCGTGCTGCTCTGTACGATCTCCCAGCACTTTGCGGGCGTACCACGCGCGCAAGATATGCTTTGCGCAGCATGTTCTCGTTTTTAGCAAAAGCGCCGATTGATACGAACCCTTGTCTGCCGCGTACTGCATTTCTTGAACTATATTTTCGTTCTGCCGCCTCCCAAGACCAAAAACTACGCTCTACTCACTTCCCTGCCCGGCCCCGCCTGTGAAGACAGCGTCATGTGACCAGGCAACTCCAATATCTCGAACAATCGAAGCGCGAGGTAACAGTCATGCCGCAAACTGCCAACACCGTGATTTTCCGAGTGACCGGGCGCAACGAGCGCAACGTCACGTCCGGCGCGCCGGGGCGCGGAACGAGCGTTCCGATCGATGCCCAAGTCACGGACTCAGTCGTCCTGAGCACGACGCGCGGCGCAGGCGACGACTTCCGGCTGGCCGCCACAACTGGAAATCATTACGTCATACTGGATATCAAAGACGGCCCGTCCCTCGTGCTGCATCCCAACAACGCGCGCGACCTGCTGAAGGCACAGCAAACGCCCGACAATGTCACTGCGAACGGCAACGCCGAAGTCTTCGTGCCGAACACGCTCGCGTGGAACGGGCTCACGCCCGCGCGAGGCAAGACGCGTGGCGTTATTGAGCGAGTGTTCCTTTCCGCTATACGGCTCGTGCAGGGGCCGCTGACGAACGCGCTGGAACAAGGCATTGTCGAGAAGCTCATTTCGCACTTCGACGCCTCCGTCGGGAACGGCATGTTCTCGCTCTCGGCTACCGCGCCGGGTAACTTCCGCGCAGTGACGCCGCTAACGGCGGATTCCATTAGGCCGCGTCCCGGCAGTGCGCCTGCGCTGGTCTTTATCCACGGTACGTTTTCGGACACGAGCGGCAGCTTCGGAAAGCTCTGGAGCGAGCATCCTGACAAGGTGGACAGGCTCGTCGCGGCTTATCGCGACAGCGTTTATGCCTTAGATCATCCGACGCTCGGCGCGAGCCCCGTCGCCAACGCGCTCACGCTCGTCAGTGCGCTGAAGGGTAAGAATCGCTTGCATCTGGTGACGCACTCGCGTGGCGGTCTGGTCGCAGAAGTGCTGGCGCGCGTGTGCGCGAATCCCGTCATCAGCGCTGCGGACGAAGCGTTTTTCAAAGACACGCCAGAGCGCTTGGACGAACTGCGCGCGTTGGCCGACGCGATCAGCGAAAAGTCGATCACGGTGGACCGCGTGGTGCGCGTCGCTGGTCCGGTGCGCGGGACGCTGCTGGCCTCGAAACGACTGGATGCGTACTTGTCTGTGCTCAAGTGGACGCTCGAACTTGCGCAGGTTCCGGTCGCGCCGGAACTGGTGGAACTGCTGACTGGGGTCGCACAGGCCGGGCTCGATCCGAAAGACGTGCCAGGACTGGCCGCGCAAGCGCCGGACAGTGCGCTAATTACTTGGCTTCATTCGCCCGCGCGTCCGCTGCCGGGTGACCTGCGCGTGGTCTCGGGTGACGTGCAGGGAGACTCGGTCGCATCCTGGCTAAAAACTTTGTTATCAGATGCATTCTTCTGGACCGACAACGACTATGTGGTACAGACGCGTTCTATGTACGGCGGGGTGCCGCGCGAGCGCACGGCATCGTTTCTGTTCGATCAGAACGGGCAGGTTTCGCACTTCCGCTATTTCAGCAACCCGGCAACCGCCGACGCCATCACGTCCGCGATCATCGATGACGTAACGCCGCGCGGCTTCCAGACTATCGGCCCGCTGTCATGGGCTGGCAAGGATTCGGGTGGGCTGCGCGGCGCCGCTCCTGCCAACGATCCGACGAAACCTGCGCTGATCGTGCTGCCGGGCATTCTCGGCAGCAATCTGAAGATTGGCGACGAGCGGGTGTGGCTGAGTTACCGCATCGTCAACGGGCTCGACCAGCTCGAATACAAGCTCGCCGCCGCTGCTGTGCCACTTGTCGAACCAGATGGTCCTATCGGCCTGTCGTACGACGGGCTGATCGAATACTTCAGCTCGACGCACAACGTCACACCCTTCGCTTACGATTGGCGCGTGCCAGCCGCGCGGCTTCCTGCTCGATCGGCACACGCCA
>NZ_JBSIPA010000463.1:0-5084 GCF_053574605.1 Caballeronia sp. M23-90
CGGCACGCCTGAATCCGCCGTGGACGAAGCCAGGGCCAACAGCTATTTCCTGGTAATGACGCATAACCACGCGCTCGATCTCGCGCTCGCCGAACGCATTCTCCGCCGTGGGGATTTCGCGTTTTTCGGCATGATCGGTTCGCACACGAAGAAGGTCCAGTTCGAGCGGCGTCTGGCGGCGCGCGGTATCGAACCCATGCGGATTGACCGCATGACCTGCCCCATCGGCGTACCCGGCATTGTCGATAAAGCCCCGGAAATGATCGCAGTCTCCGTTGCAGCCCAGTTGTTGCAGAAGGTCGAAGAACACGCCGCGCACGGCTACAATTCCGCGCAGCATCCGCAAACCGCGTGATCAAGACCTTTTTTAAGCACAACAACATGACTCCCACTCTCGCCGAAAAGATCGCCCGCGCGCCCAAAGCCGAGCTCCATATTCATATTGAAGGTTCGCTCGAACCCGAACTGATTTTCGAGCTGGCAAAGCGCAACGGCGTGACGCTCGCGTACGATTCCATCGATGCATTGCGCGCGGCTTACGCATTCACCGACCTGCAATCGTTCCTGGATATTTATTACGCCGGCGCGAGCGTGCTGCTGCACGAACGCGATTTTCACGACATGACCATGGCGTACGTCGAACGCGCGCTTGCCGACCATGTCACGCACACCGAAATTTTCTTCGATCCCCAGACGCACACCGAGCGCGGTGTGTCGATTGCGACGGCAATGGCGGGTATTGAAAGCGCGTTGGCCGAAGGCGAGAAGCGCGGCCTGACGAGCAAGGTGATCCTGTGTTTCCTGCGGCATTTGCCGGAAGAAGACGCGCTCAAGACATTCAATGAAGCCCTGCCCCTGTTCGATCAATACAAGCATCGGCTGATTGGTGTCGGGCTGGATTCGTCGGAGCGTGGACATCCGCCGTCGAAGTTCGAGCGCGTGTTCGCAAAGGCGCGCGATAAAGGCCTGAAACTCGTGGCGCATGCAGGCGAAGAAGGACCGCCTGCGTACGTGTACGAAGCGCTCGATCTGCTGAAGGTCGATCGTGTCGATCACGGCGTGCGCAGCATGGAAGACCCGGCGTTGGTCGCGCGTCTTGCCGATGCCCGCATTGCGCTGACCGTCTGCCCGCTGTCGAACCTGAAGCTGCGCGTCTTCGACGACATGACCAAGCACACGCTCAAGGCGCTGCTCGACCAGGGCGTGGCCGTGATGATCAATTCGGACGATCCGGCGTACTTCGGCGGTTACGTGAACGCCAATTACTTCGCGATCCAGGAAGCCCTGAATCTCGCCGATGCCGAGGTCTACACGCTGCTCAAGAACAGCCTGGAAGCCTCGTTCGTGACGGATGCAGAACGCAACGCCATGGTCGCCAAGCTCGATGCCTACTGGCACGCAGCGGCCTGACGCGCGGGAACGTCATGGCATCGATTACTCAGGACAGCACCACGCTCGAGCGTTTCTTCGGCATCCGCGCCGCGGGTTCGCGCACGAAAACGGAAGTCGTCGCGGGCATCACGACCTTTCTCACGGCGATGTACATCATCGTCGTCAATCCAGGGATCTTGTCGCAGGCGGGCGTGCCGTTTCCCGCGGCGCTGACGGCGACCGTGATCGTGAGTTTCCTCGGCAGTTGCGCGATGGGTTTGTACGCGCGCAACCCCGTGCTGGTGGCGCCCGGCATGGGCATGAACGCGCTGTTTGCGTTCGTGATGGTCCACGGCGGCAAGATGCCGTGGCAGACGGCGCTTGGCTGCGTGTTCTGGGCCGGCGTGATCTTCGCGGTCCTGGCGTTGTTCAACGCGCGCAAGCTGGTCGTCGATGCCATTCCGGCGAATCTGCGCCACGCTGTATCGTGCGGCATCGGGCTCTTTATCAGCTTGATCGGCCTGGTCAATGCGAAGTTCGTGGTCGGCGATCCGGTGACGATCGTGCATTCGGCATCGCTGAATCCGGTAGTGATCACGTTCCTGATCGGCTTGGCCGTGACCACCATCCTGGTCGCGCGCAAGGTGACCGGCGCGCTGATGCTAGGCATCATTTTCACGACCGTGATTGCGATTCCAATTGGCCGGTTCTGGGGCGACGGCACGGCATACTGGCCCGCCGCAATCGCCACGAAAACACTCGTGAACTGGAACGGCCTGGTCTCGGCCCCGGATTTTTCGGCGCTCGGCCAGCTCGATATTTTCGGCTCGCTGAAGGTGATCTACTGGCCGTTCATCTTCGTCATGTTGTTCACGTCGTTCTTCGACGCGCTTTCAACCTTCATGGCGATCTCCGAAGCCGGCAAGCTTTACGATAAAGACGGCAACCCGCGCAACATCCGCGAGTCGATGATGGTCGATTCGTTCTCCGCACTGATTTCCGCGCCGCTCGGGACAAGCCCGGCGAACGCCTACATTGAATCGGCGGCGGGGATTTCGGCGGGTGGACGCACGGGCCTGGTCGCGGTCATCGCGGGCCTGTGTTTCCTGCCGTTCCTGTTCCTCTCGCCGCTGCTCTCGCTCGTGCCCGCAATCGCGACGGCGCCGGCGCTCGTGCTTGTCGGCGTGTTCATGATGGAATCGATCACGAAGATCGAATGGGGCCGTTTCGACGAAGCCATTCCCGCCTTCCTCGCAATGATCCTGATCCCGCTGACCTACTCGATCACCGATGGCATTGCGTACGGATTCCTCGCGTTTGTCGTGATCAAGTTCTTCACGGGCCGCGGAAAAGAAATCAAGCCGGCGATGTGGATTGTCGCCGCGCTTTCGTTGCTGCTTTTGACACAGCTATAACACGCTTTACTGGAGACGTTTCAAATGCCTACGCCCACCCGCCAGACCGCCTACCGCGCGCAACTTCTCACGTTCCGCGACGATCCTGCTTTCTCCGACAGCAACGCCGTGTATGAGACCGACGGCCTGTTGCTCGTGGAGAATGGCCGCGTGGTGGCGGCGGGCGCGTATGCGGCCTTGCGCGCTCAGATCGCGCCGGACGCGATCGTCAAGGATCTGCGCGACAAGCTGATCGTGCCGGGCTTCATCGATTCGCACATTCACTATCCGCAGACCGACATGATCGCGTCGCCCGCGCCCGGTTTGCTGCCATGGTTGAACACGTACACGTTTCCGACCGAGCGCAAGTTCGAAGACCCGGCGTATGCACGCGAGACGGCAGGATTTTTCATCGATGAACTTCTCGCGTGCGGCACGACCAGCGCGCTCGTGTATTGCACGGTCCACAAGCAATCCGCCGATGCCTTCTTCGGCGAAAGCGAATCCCGCAATCTGCGCATGATCGCGGGCAAGGTGCTGATGGATCGTAATTGCCCGGAATATCTGCAAGATACCGCGCAATCCGGTTACGACGAAAGCGCCGAACTCATCGCGAAATGGCATGGCCGCGGACGTCAGGAATATGCGCTCACGCCACGTTTTGCGCCGACCTCCACCGAGGCGCAACTCGAAGCCTGCGCGGTGCTCGCGCGCAAGCACCAGGACGTGTATATCCAGAGCCACGTCGCGGAAAACACCGACGAGATCAAATGGGTCGAAAGCCTGTTCCCCGGGCATCGAAGCTATCTGGACATCTACGATCACTACGATCTGCTGCGTCAACGCGCGGTCTATGGCCATTGCATCTACCTCGACGATACCGACCGTCAACGCATGGCCGAGACCGGCGCGGTCGCGTCGCATTGCCCGACATCGAACCTGTTCCTCGGCAGCGGCCTCTTCGATATCGAAAAAGCCGGCAAAGCGAACATGCCGGTCGCGCTCGCCACCGACGTAGGCGGCGGCACATCGTTTTCGATGCTGCAAACCATGGGCGAAGCACACAAGATTGCGCGCCTGACAGGTCATCACCTGACGGCTGCACGCATGTTCTGGCTCGCGACGACGGGCGCCGCGCAAGTGCTCGATATGGCGGACAAGGTCGGGACGCTGAAACCCGGCAGTGAAGCCGATTTCGTCGTGCTGGATCCAGCCGGCACGCCGCTTCTCGCGCGTCGCACGGCACGGGCGGACTCGCTGGAAGAACTGTTGTTCGCATTCGCGATGCTGGGCGATGACCGCGCGGTCTTCGAAACCTATTCGGCGGGGCAGCGTGTGCATGAAAGAGATGCACGGCGTGCTGCGGTTGCGGAGCTGGCTGCAGCCTGACCACGCGCGACGGGGCCATTTAACCATTACAAGAGCGTAAGCCGGATCGGACAAAATTACAGATCGAGCGCGTTTGTCAGCTTCCCGGTAAAGTTTAGCCTTTGGCAACGCCCGAGCGCTTACCCACCGTTCATGAAGCCACACATCAAGCCGCTTTATCGAGCCGTCCGAATCGGCTTGACCGTCCTGATTGCCGCAACCTCCGCGCACGCTTCGGCTTACGCGCTGGACTCATTGCTCGATTGCAAAGCCGACGCGCACGCGTTCATTGCGCCGCTTCAGCAAGATCACGTCATCGAAGCGACGCCCATGCGCGTGGAAGCCAACTCCATCAACGCGTTCAAGCCGACACGCGACAGCCATCTGACCGCCTTCGATTTCGGTGTGTTCGCGGTCGTCGGATTTCAAAAGGACGACGCGATCTTCAAGACCGGGACCGGCGCGCCAATCGCGGAATCGGCTTACGGCGCGGTGGTTATCGGTGGGGAAGAGTCAGTGAGACAGAAAGTTCGCGCCGCCGGAAGCGACGCCATCATCCATCATGTCGCGCCGTTCATCACCGCGATTTTCTGCAACCGGGATTGATGAGATTCAAAAAGAAGGCCGCGACAACATGGCGTTGTCGCGGCCTTCTTCGTTTGAGCACAAGCCTTGAGGTTTAACGCACGATATTCGCGATCGATGCAATCAGCCGGTCGATGTCCGCTGCGTGCAAAGCGCCCATCGTGGAGATGCGGAACAGCTCGTTCGACAAACCGCCCTGCCCCGCGTAGATCACGAAACCCTTGGTTTTCAACGCGTCGTGCAGAACCGGATAGGTGGTTCCCACCGGCAACCGGTAAGCCCGCAACACGACCGACGACTCGCCATCCGGCAGCGCGCCTTCGATACCCAACGCAGCCAACCCCGAACGCGCCTGCTCGGCGAGCA
>NZ_JBSIPA010000464.1:0-5082 GCF_053574605.1 Caballeronia sp. M23-90
GCCGATCACGCAATCGAGCCGCGTGAAGTTCGCCATCTCGATGATCGTCGGCACCCCGCGTCCTTCGTCGCCGATCATCACGCCATAGGCATTGAGGAATTCCACTTCGCTGCTGACGTTCGGGCGGTTGCCAAGCTTGTCCTTCAGTTGTTGAACCTGCACCGCGTTCCTGGAACCGTCCGGCGTGAAGCGCGGTACGTAAAAGCACGAAATCGGGCCTTTTTCATCGGCGCTTTCGCCGGTCCTGGCGAGGACGAGATGCGCGTCGCATTGCGGCGCGGAGAAAAACCATTTATGCCCGACCAGCCGATATTCACCGCCTCGCCCGCCCGCGCCGAGCGCCACGGCGTGCGTCCGGTTGCTGCGCACGTCCGAGCCGCCTTGTTTTTCGGTCATGCCCATGCCGATCATCATCGATTGTTTGCCGGCATCGAGCGGGATATCGCGTGGATCGTGTTTGCGCGAAAGCAATTGCGCCTGCAGGCGCGCGTAGAGCGCGGGTTCCTTTTGCAGCACCGGGATGCTCGCGAACGTCATGGTCAGTGGACACAACGATCCGCTTTCGAGTTGCGCGTGGAGAAAATATCCGGCGGCGCGCGCAGCCATGGAACCGGGCCGCGGATGGCCGAACGTGCCTGATTCGAACGGCATTGCGTGAAGGCCTTGTTCACGCAACATAGAAAGCAGCGTATGCCACGCGGGATGAAACTCGATCGCATCGATCCGCTCGCCGCGCGCACTGAATGGATGATGTTCGGGGGTATGCCGGTTGGCCAGATCAGCAAGGGCAAGGACGTCCGGCTGGGTCAGTGCCAAGCCGTCGCGTGTGAGTGCATCGAGATGCCAGCCCGCGCCTTCGCGTTGCAGCGCGGCAACCAGCGCCGCGTCCGTGGTCATCGCGTTGTAGCGCTCGAGTGGCGGCGCCTGGTTCGTGATTTCGTGGGTCTGGCCGCAGGTGGATGGGGTCATCGGTTACCTCCGTCGAAGCGAATATTCTGCTCCTAAAAGCCACGCGCCGGATCGACGCGCTCAAAACAAGAATTCCTGAGAACCGTCTTAAACCGTCTGCCTTGAGGTATTTCCGATTTTATTAGGAAGTCCTTATCTCTTTAAAACCCGAACCTATAATCGCCAATCCCATTTTGGGCGTTTGGCGACATCACGCAGGTAAGGAAAGGCATATCAAATGAGCATCAATGTTATTCAGCTAGTACAGGGCGCTTTGACCGAAAGCGTGTTGCAGCAACTCGCCACGAAACTGGGCGTTGCACCGGAAGCAGCAAAGCGCGTAGTCGGCATGATTGCGCCGGCAATGGTCGGTTCGCTTATGAACAAGGCGTCGTCGCCGGAAGGCGCGCGTGGTTTGTTCGCATCCATCATGTCACCGGATTCGAACGCGAACATCGTGGACATGCTGCCGCAACTCGTGCACGGCGACGGCCTGCAATCGCTGCTGGCGTCGGGAACGCGGCTCGCCACGAGCGTAGCGTCCGAAGATCGCATCAACGGATTGAGCAACGCAGTCGCTGCGAAAACCGGCGTGTCCGTGGGCGCTACGCACGCGCTGGGCGGGATTGTCACGACCGCCATGTTCGGCGTGCTGAAACACTACTTCACACGGTCCGGCGGCAACGTCGGCCAGTTGCCCACGCTGCTCGGCCATCAATTGCCCATGGTCAAGGCAAGCATGTCGGAAGACATCTCCACCGCACTGGGTCTGGGCGGCGCGGGCACGTTCCTGACAGGCGTGGCGGCGCAGTTGAAGGCCGTATCGTCGCATCTGGAACATCCTTCTACTGCAGGCGGTTCGCCGTCGGTGGTGAATTCATCGCTCGAGAAGATCGTGGTGGAAGAGAAGGCAGCATCGAAGAAATGGTGGTGGCTGGCACTCGCGGCCGCCCTTGCACTGCTGGCGTTGCTGTTTGGCCGTAGCTGCACGACCCAGCAGCCGATGGCAACCGCACCGGCCGAAGCGCCCGTAGTCAACTCGACCCCGGCAGTCGCCGCCCAGCCGGCTTCGGAACCCGCTTCGGCCCCTGCAGCTGTCGCTGCTCCGGTACCGACGAAGGACGCGCTGCTGACGTTCACGGTCGACAAGCTCGGCGCACCGGCCATTGCTGCGACGGTTGGCAGCGAAGAAGAGAAGGCCAAGCTGCTCGCCGCATTGACGGCAAAGTTCGGCGCAGATCATCTGAACGCGACCATCACGGTCGATCCGGAAACCAAGCCGGCCAGCTGGCTCGACAAGCTCGAC
The DNA here is from genome assembly GCF_053574605.1 of Caballeronia sp. M23-90. Classification (NCBI taxonomy): domain Bacteria; kingdom Pseudomonadati; phylum Pseudomonadota; class Betaproteobacteria; order Burkholderiales; family Burkholderiaceae; genus Caballeronia; species Caballeronia sp. M23-90. Next base: position 2,255 of record NZ_JBSIPA010000464.1, read on the forward strand.
GGCCTGTTGCCGCTGATGCAATTGCCGGGCGCGGAAGCCAAGTTGTCGGGCGAGAAGATCGAGTTGAGCGGTACGGCTGCGGACGCACGCAACGGCTGGATGGACAAGCTCAAGTCGCTGTTCGGCGCGGGCTTCACCATTGGTACGTTCGACGTCAAGCAAGCGGTTGAAAACGCGAAGGAATCGTTCATGAGCGCGTTCTCGTCGCTGAAGGACGATTGCGCCCCGGCCGATGTCGCCAAGGTGCTGAACCTGCAAGTCATCAACTTCCGTACCGGTTCGGACGTGCCGCCGCAAGACGCACAACTGGCGCTGGCGAAGTCGGCTGAGATGTTGAAGTCGTGCCAGGACACCGGCAAGACGGTCAAGCTGAACATCGGCGGTTACTCGGACAACGTCGGCCTGGCCAGCTCGAACCTGACGCTTTCGAAGAAACGTGCTGAAGCTGTGCGCGCCTTCCTGGTCAAGCACGGTGTTTCCGCCGACGCTTTGACGGCACAGGGTTATGGTGACCAGCACCCGATCGCTGACAACTCGACGGCCAGCGGACGTTTCGCAAACCGCCGTATCGATTTCGCGATTCAAGAGTAATCGTGTGACCGGACGTGGTTGAGTCCGGTTGGCAGATGTAAAAACCCCGGGTCGCGCGTGGGCGCGCCCCGGGGTTTTGCGTTGTGCCTTGGCTTGAACGTTATCTCGATGAAGCGTCGCGCACGCGCGCCGGGAATCGTGCCGCCGCGCCCTGCAGGAAGTCATCGCCCAGATTCGCCGGCAATGCCTGGCGGGCGACTTCCAGCCACGCGCGCGCCGCGTTCGACAGATAACCGTTGCGCCGCCAGCCAACCGCCATGTCCCAGTGGATTTCCGGATCGACCACGGGACGACAGGTGAACGCGTTGACATCCAGGCGGCGGCAATACGGCGCCGGCAGCAACGCAATACCAACGCCGGCCTGCACCAGCGCGGCCATGAAATCCCAATGTCCGCTGCGGCTGACGATGGTCGGCGTGAAACCCGCTTCGCGGCACGCGTTCAACACCAGATCGGACAACGCGAGACTTTCGCCGTAAAAAACGAACGATTCCGATGCCAGATCGGCGAGCGGCACGTCAGTCATGGTGTCCCAGCGCGAACCCTTCTGCGCGACGAGCCACAGCAATTGCCGGCTGACGGGCAGCACATCGAACGTGGCGAGATCCACGGGTTCCAGCACACCGCCGAGTTCCAGTTCGCCATCAATCAAAGCAGCCTCGATGGCCTTCGACCCGCGCTCGAACAGCTTCAGCTCCACCTTCGGATAACGCTTTTTAAACGCCGCGATGGCCGGCGTGAACAGCGATCCGCCCATAGGCGGGATTCCGATGGTCAGCGTGCCGCGCCCGAGTTTGCCGAGATCGTTGAGTTCGGCTTCGAGTTGCGCGTGCGCCGCGAGGACTTCGAGTCCGCGCTGATAGACGATCTGGCCGGCGTCGGTGAGGACCATCTGGCGGCTTTCGCGCAATAGCAACGGGGAGCCGATTTCGTCCTCGAGCGACTTCACCATCTTGCTGATGGTCGGCTGCGTGACAAACATCTTTTCCGCAGCCGCGGTGAAGCTTTTCTGCTTCACGACCTCAACGAAATACCGCAACGATCGCAACTCCATACGCGCCTCTTAGATTCCAAGTTGGAATGCGGTCGATAAGTTTAAGTCATTTTAATTATATTTAGGCCCACGCTATATTCGACTACAGGTTAACCCTTATTTTTATTACGTCACCGCCGCAAGGCCCGTCATGATCGTTCTCGCCGCCATTTTGCCGTTATCAAAATTCGTCACCCGCACTCGGGCGCCGCTTGGCCGGTTCATGCGGATCGCATTGCAGAGCGCCGCACTGGCGGGCATCTGGCTGGTCGCCGATCTCGCCGCGCGCACCTTCCATTTGCCGGTTCCGGGTGGTGTTATCGGTTTGCTGGCGTTGCTCGCGCTGTTGTTTTGCGGCGGGATTGCGCCGCGCTGGGTGAAGGTAGGCGCGGATTGGCTGTTGACGGACATGCTGCTGTTTTTCATTCCCGCCGCGGTGGCTGCCGTCCAGTACGGCGGCCTGTTTCGCGAAGACGGCTGGCGCCTCGCGCTGGTCGTGGTGTTCGGCACGCTCATGGTCATGATCGCGGTGGCATTTGCCGTCGAACAGGCGTCGAAGCTCGAACGCCGACTGGAGTTGCGCCGCATCACGAGCGCCCGCCAGGCCGCGCGCGGCTGAGCCGAGCCCGATGCCACACTTCTACGATTCCCTTTTGTCCGATGACACCGCCGGCCTCATTGCGGCGGGTTGCTTCGTGCTGACCGTGGCGTTGTACTTCGGCTTGAAGCGCCTGTACGCCCGATTCCGCCGGCCCTTGCTCACGCCCATGCTGACCGTCCCCGCCGTGCTTGTGGTGATCGTCATGGCTGCGCGCATTCCGTACTCCGTTTATTTCGCCGATACCCGCTGGTTGATGTGGCTGCTCGGCCCGGCCACCGTGGCCTTTGCCGTCCCGATCTTCGAGTACAGGCATCTGCTGGAAAAGCATTGGTTGTCGTTATCGGTGGGTGTGACGGTCGGCATTCTGGTGGGCGTCGGCGGGTCGCTGGCGCTGGCGAAGTTGCTGCATTTATCGCCGGAATTGCAGCGCAGCCTGTCTACGCGTTCGGTTTCCACCCCTTTCGCGCTTGCCGTTTCCGACAAACTCCACGCGCCGAAAGACCTCACCGCCTTGTTCGTGATTGCCACCGGCGTGGTGGGCATGCTTTTCGGTGAAATCGTGCTGGCGCTCGTGCCGCTGCGCGCCCGGCTTGCCCGCGGCGA
>NZ_JBSIPA010000465.1:0-5075 GCF_053574605.1 Caballeronia sp. M23-90
TGGCCGGCCGCGCGCCGCTGCCTGCTCACGCTCGTCGATCTCGGCTATCTCGCGCACGACGGCAAGTTCTTCACGCCACTGCCGCGCATGCTCAGACTGGGCAGCGCGTACCTCAGCACGTCGTCGCTGACGCAGATCGCGCAACCGCTTCTCACGAGTGCGCGTGACGAATTGCAGGAATCGGTCTCGCTGGCGGTGCTGGACGAGGGCTATTCGGTATTCATCGCGCGCGCGGAGGCGGTGAGAATCGTGTCGACCGGCGTGAAACTGGGCGGCAGACTGCCGGCCTATTGCTCGGCGACCGGTCGCGTTCTGCTGTCGGGTTTGTCGGAGGAGGAGATTCGCCGTCGTCTCGACGCGACGCCCATGAAGCATCTGACAACACGCACGCTCGCAACCACAGAGACCGTATTGCGGGCCATCGCACTCGCTGCGCAAAACGGTTATGCGATCAGCAACGAGGAACTCGAAATTGGCATGTCCGCAATGGCGGTGCCGGTGAGAAATCGCAGCGGTGCGATCGAGGCCGCGGTCAGCGTGAGCGTGTTTTCCGGACGGGTCAGCGTGGAGACCCTGGAGGAGAAGTTCCTGTCTGTTTTAAAGGCTGTCGCAGCGCGTCTGCAACGCGCACTTTAGCCAACGCGTTTCAGGACCGGTTGGAATCGACGCCATCGTTCAGATGTAAGCGGTGTTTTCTGCACACTTCGGAGGAAGCATGGCGAACGGCGCTCCGCTAAAACGGCATATCGTCGAAGCGCGGCGTGGCCAATGACCGCTTCACCATCTTTAGCCAGTCCTTCAGTTGCTTGATGTCGTCGAATACGAGCAGGTCATGTTCAAGGGCGTCGAGGCTCTCCTGCAGCGAGAAGATATCAGCGGCAAGATTGCGCATGATGGTGCCGGGCGACACGTCGATGAAGGGCGGAATTCCGTAGCTGTGCTTGAATCCGTTCTCGACATGCAGGATTTCGTGGTCGAGTTCACCGAGCTGTTCCTTCAGAATCTTGTTGTAGTGTTTCAACCGGTCTTCGCCGATGTTGTTGATGACGCTCTGGTCAATGTGTTCTAACTCCAACTGCAACTCAAGCAATTGCAACAGGCTATTTTTGCTATACGCCTGATTGGCCCTCTGCATCAAGGTGGTCTTGCGCTCACGTTCCTGCGGATCGGTCTCGCGGTCGGGATGCAAGGCGCTGGCCAGTTTGCGATAGACCTCACGGATCGATAAGCTCAGTTCGGCCTGCTCGACTTGTTCTCGTGCCTCTGCTGCGAGTTGCCTAGGCGTCTTTTTTCGTTTGGCGCGGCGCGCTTCCCGAGCCTGGTTTTCGAGTGCATCTTGTGCCTGCATCCGTTCCATTTGCGCATGGGCACGCTGCAGTACATCCTCGGGAGAACTTATATCAACGTCGTCGCCAAGCTCGACCCCGAGCATGGCCTCAAGCACCGATTTCATGTCGTCCAACTCGGCGGCAGCTTCACTGTCAAAGTCAGATTCGCTATACCGGTTGTAAATCGTTTTAAGCTCCGGATCGTCGCTTTGCGCGACCAGCTCAACTGCCAGGTCGCTGATCAGGTCTGCAATCGTGCGTCGCTCGGATTTGGTCAGCCCCTTCTGAGCGTACGCCTGGTCCAGGCGATGCACGAGCTTGGTCCGCAAGTCGCTGGAAGTTTGCTCAAGGGGAGCGAAATCGCTTACGTATTTCCGATGGAAGGCAGGCATTGCAGCCTCCCAGGCACTCAGTCTGGCGCGTCGCTTTTCAATCTGCTTGATAAGCGTGTTGAACGCCTTTTGCCCTTTCGACAGATTAGACTTGCTATGGTCGGGAGCAATGCTGATGGATCTGAGATTTGGCCTGGTCATGGGATGATTTCCGCTGGTTGATGCGAGAACGAGCACGCCGCTATTTTAGCCGAGGCCGCGTTTGCACCGCGCTGGCGCCCGCGTTGCGATAGCGAGCATGCCTACGTTGCCGATCGATGATCGACTTATGCCACGGGCTCGTGGAGAACGCGGATTGGATCCCAGATCGGGGTGCTTCACGGGTGGGTTGAAGCGAGCTGCACTCGTTTGGCGAAGTTAAACGGCAGCAGGTCGCTGATGTCAGCGTCCGATGCCCGTTGTGGCATCTCGGTGAGCACGTGATGTAGATACGCATAGGGCTCGACTTTGCAGGCCCGGCAAGTCAGCACGAGGCTATAGACAATGGCGCTCGCCTTCGCGCCTGCAACTGTGTCAGAGAAGAGCCATGAATTTCTCGATGTTGCCATTGCCCGTTCATTCTGCCCATATCGGGCAGGAAGTTGAAGTCCACTATCGTTGGCACCCGCTGTATGGGCACCGCGTCAAGGTTAGAGATGTCGAGCAGCGCGGCGGAAGCCGAGTAGTCCACATCGATGCCGGATGCGGTACGATCAAGATGATTGCTGGGTGGATGCTGGATGCTGCCGTGTGTTCATCCATGAAGCTTGGTGACCCGAGAGTCACCGTGATGGCGCTGCGCAATCTGCACCAGTTGCTTGTTGATCAGCATTTGCGAGGAAACTCACCGGACGATTCCACCATCGTCCGGGAGAAGCGCAATGGGCAAGCTGCCAAACGTCGTTCCAGCAAGTCTGCAGTCGTTGCAATCGATACCGCGCCAGATGAACATGACGTTCGACGCCGTCGAGCTTCAGGGGATGAGCGCGGTACAACGCGCAAGGGCAATCACCCATCTGGCGAGCCTGCTGATGCAGGCCGCCGGCGTCGCCACGCCAAAGGAGCATAACGATGACGAATGTTGATCGTTTACCTGAGCTCCTTCTCAAACGCAAAGCAGTTGTTAAGGGAAGCCGTTAAAAAGGCTGGGATGTTCGTTGCCAAGGCCACGTAACACGTCGCCGTCCAATCCACGGAAACTGGCATTGTGCGAGCTCGTGAAATTCCTGGTTCAACAACGCGACGCGCAATTGCACGACACTGTGTGCCCCCACGCGACTCCAGCGCATATGCTGGCTCTTGCACATTCGGCGGCCAACGATTCGGTTAATTGACGATTCGACGAAGCAGGTGGAGATCCGCCCTCCCGCAAGTTGCCATGTGCGAAAGTCGATCAGCGACTCAACGTTACTGTTGAGATACGTGACCACATTCGAGAGGCTATAGCTCACTTTCCTGACTTGCCTGCTCACTGCGGGATCTCGTTTCTCACGCAGATCAAGCAAGCGAGCGAGTCTAGCTGCAAACTGTCGCCAGGCCACTGTGCATCCGACCCAAACGTAGTGACGGAAGCGGACAAAAAGATCCCATAGTTCAAAAGCTGACCCACTGTCCGTGAGTCGCTCATATGCCAGAGGTGCGATAAGTGTTCACGAAAATTTGATTTGAAACTTTGAACCGAATCCGTCGAGTAGTTTTCCGATCTCGGCATCGATGGTCTCCTTCGTCCAGGAAACGAAACGTCGCCAGTGATACTTGGCGTGCTTCCAGAGGATCTCGATGAGATTGAGCTCGGGGCTGTAAGGCGGCAGATAGAACAGCACCATGCGATGTTCGAGAAACCAGCGGTCGATGGTTTCCTTATCGAGGTTGTGATGGATTGAGGCATTGTCAAGGACTACTACGGTTGTCAGACCGGGTGTGCTCTCCCGGGCGATCCGGTCAAGAAACTGCACGACGTCGAGGCGTTTAATCGTCGCCTTGCTGGCGCGATAGGTCAGTAGGTTGGCACCGAAATCCAGTGCACCGAGGACGGAGCGTCTGCAATGCGGTTGTGGGAAGACACGGTGCGGTTCGCCGATGGGCGACCAGCCGCGCTGCACCGGGGGCGAAGCACTGAACCCGGACTGATCGAAATAGAACAGCTGGCACGCTCCGTCGAGTGCGGCCTGCTGTAGCTTCGCGAGGGTGGCGGCCTTCACGGCGAACTCCTCGGGGTTACGTTTTTTTTCAAAGAATATCGGCCACGCTTGTAGGAAAAACCGGCCCGCTTGAGCGTGCTCGACAAGGTATCGAGGCGGCAGGGAAAAGGCACACCATGTGCTTCTTCGACGCGCTGCGCAATCTGCTTGAGGGTCATCGATTCGGCGCCGGCCGCCTCGATGGCGGTGGCGATCATGGCTTCAGACAACGAACGGGGACGCCCGCCCTTATGACCGACCAGCAGTCCACAGATACCGGATTCGTGCCAGGCGTGCGCCCAGTTGTAGAGCGACTGCCCGCTCACGCCGAGCTGCAAGGCGACCTCGGTCAGCTTGATCTTGCGCCCAAGCATCATCACGCCTGCCGCCCGGATGCGCATGTCGCGATGCTGGTGGTTCAACGACATCTGGTGCAAGGTCTTATCCTCGGCTTCGCTCAGCTCTACAACACACTTCATCGGGTGCTCCGGCGCAATGGGTCCGCCGAAGTTAACAAAATTCAAACGCGTTTACCAGCGACATTTAGCCTGCTCAATGCGTCGCAACATCCGTCCGATGTGCGCCCAATCGAGAATCCACTCATTATGACGTTGCCCGCGAATTTCGGATCCCTTAACTGAGTGAGATTATGCCACCCGTTGGTTCTGGGCAGCGTACCAGTCCCGCTCGAACTGCATCGGACTGACGTAGCCCAACGTCGAGTGCAAGCGCGAATGATTGTAGAAGCTCAACCAGTCGATTACCTCGTCCATCGCTTCGCGACGCGTTGCAAAGCGCTGGCCGAGGATGCGTGCACGCTTGAGCGATCCCCACAGGCTTTCGGTCGGCGAATTGACGCGTCCCAGCAATTTCCCTTGCGGCTCATCGAACTGCGCATGCCGTAGCCTTTGAGCAGGTCCTGGAAGTCATGACTGCAATACTGCCACGGTCACTGTGGAGGATCAGGCCCGCTTGCGGACGGCGGCGAAACCACGCCATACGCAGCGCATCAGACACCAGCTGCGTGCGCATGTGCGGCTGCATCGACCAGCCCACCACCTGACGGCTAAACAGGTCGAGAATGACGGTCAGAAACAGCCAACCCTCGTCCGTCCAGATGTACGTGATGTCCGTAGTCCAGACCTGGTCGGGACGCGCGGGAGAGAAGTCTCGTTGCAGCAGGTCCGGTGCGACCG
>NZ_JBSIPA010000466.1:0-5057 GCF_053574605.1 Caballeronia sp. M23-90
TGCTTGCGGCGCAGTTGACGCCCGCGTCGGCCGTGCCGATGGCGCCGCAAGCGCTTGCGGATATTCGCCGAGCAACACCCCAATTGCGTTGATGAGCTTCGCTTCCTGCTGCTCTTGCTGCGGGATATCGGCGGCGTTCGATTCAGCCTGACTCTGAGCATTGGCAACATCCAGATCCGTGGCGAGTCCATGCTTCGCGCGCTCGTTCGTGAGTTCCACAGTGCGCTGCGCGAACGCCAGATTTTCTCGCGTGATCCGCAGCTTCTCCTGCGTCCCGCGCAGATTCAGATAATCGCGGGCAACTTCGGCAGCAGTCGAGACGATCGCGTCATGCCGCGCTTCGTTTTGGGCATCGGCGGTGGCGCTCGCGTTTTCTGCAGTGCGCCGGACGCGGCCCCAGAGGTCGAGTTCCCACGATGCATCGAAGCCATACTGGAACAGGTTGAACGGCGGCAGTGCGCTTCCCGTCGATTGCGTCGGCACACCGCCCTGCCGTCCACCGAGCCCATTTGTATCAGTGGCCGATGGCGACCCGCTGCCCCCGAGCAGACCGATGACACCATCGGCGCTCTGAAGCTCGCGTGTGTATGACGCGTTGCCATTGAGCGTAGGGAACTCATCCGCTTTCGCCTGCCCAAGTTGCGCACGCGATTCGGCGACCCGTGCCGCCGCGACCTTGATATCCAGATTACTGTCTATAGCGCGCTTGACCAGCTCCGTCAAAAGCGGATCGCCGAAGCTGTTCCACCACAGCGGATCGATCGGCTCGGGTACCGCAACCGAGCTCGTGTCGTCAGTTTTGGCCGGCGGGGACCATTGCGGCGTCTGCAGCGCGGGATGCTCGAAGTTGGGCCCCATCGTGCAGGCGGACAGGAAGACGACAAACGGAATCCATCGATAATCAATGCGCATTGACCTGTGCCCCCTTCGGCAGCTTCGGCAACAACAAACAGATGGGACACAGCACGAGCGAAATGACGCCCAGCGTGATGAACACATCGAGGTAACTCAAGACAGACGCCTGCTGCTCGACCCTGCTGGCAATCGATCCGAGCGAATTGACAAAGCCGTTGTATGGCGTGATGTGCTCGGCAAGCCTCGCATGGTGGAACTGGTCCCGCCACGCGAGCTGCGTTGTCACCAGCGACACACCGAAACTGCCGCCAAGATTGCGCATCATGTTGATGAGCGCCGACGCGTTGTTGTTTTCTTTCGGCGGAATGCCGATGAACTGCACGGTCGAAAGCGGAATGAAGAGGAACGGCAGCCAGATGACCTGATAAAGCCGCGACAACGATACATCCCAGAACCCGATGTTCAGATTGAGCCCGGCGGTATGAAGCAGTGCGACGCCGGTGCCCGCGAGCGACATCATGACGAGCCATTTGGGCTGGAACACGCGCCCGGTCACTACGCCGGCAATCGGCATGAAGAACAGCGTGACGAGGCCCCCAAGACCCAGCGTCAAACCGGCATTGGTTGCGTCGTAACCCAGCAGTTCCTGCGTGAATTGCGGGAGGATCTGCGTCGTGCTGTTGATGATGAAGCCGAACGCGAACATCACGCTGCAACTGATGGCAAACGCCCGCGATTTGAAAAGCCGCAGGTTCACGATCGGCTGGGCCACGGTCAGTTCGCGAATGACCAGCGCGATCAGCGCAACGCACGCGACCGCCGAAAACGAACAGATGAAGTTCGATGAAAAGCCGTCCTCGCGTTCGAACTTGTCGAGCACGATCTGCAGGCAGCCGAAACCGACCGCCACCAGGAAGAACCCGAGATAGTCGATTCGCAGCCCTTTATCGAGCAGCGCACGCCGCTCCTGCTGCACGAGCTTGCTGTCGCTCACGAACATCCACGTGAGCACCAGCGACACCATTCCCACCGGCAGGTTGATCAGGAACACCCAGTGCCACGAGTAGTTCTCGGTGATCCAGCCGCCGAGCATCGGTCCGATGGCGGGTGCCGTGACGACCGTGAAGCCGTACAGCGCGAATGCCATCGCGCGTTTTTCGGGTGTGAACGTGTCAGCGAAAATGCTTTGCTCGACAGGCGCCAGTCCACCGCCGCCAAGCCCTTGCAGCACGCGAAAGACGATCATCATCGGCAACGAGGTCGCGAATCCGCACGCCACCGAACTGACCGTGAACAGCAACACGCAGATCATGTAGAACCGCTTGCGGCCGATCACGTTTGCGAGCCAGCCGCTGATCGGCAAGACGATCGCGTTGCTCACGAGATAGCTGGTCGTGATGTACGTGCTCTGGTCGAGACTCGCGCCCAGTCCGCCGGCAATATGCCGGAGCGCCACGTTCGCGATGGTGGTGTCGAGCACTTCCATGAAGGTCGCAATCGACACGATGACCGCGATCAGCCACGGGTTGAACGGCCCCGCCGCCGACCGGGGCAACGCTACGTGAGTGGTGGCCATGCTTATCGCACCGTCACGCGTGGGCTGACCGAAAGGCCGGGCGCGAGCGGCAGATGACGCCAGTCGTCGCCATCGAAGACGATCTTCACAGGCAGGCGCTGCACGACCTTCACGTAATTACCCGTCGCGTTTTCCGCGGGCAGGCTGCTGAACACCGAACCCGTCCCGCGCTGGAGGCTTTCCACGTGCGCGTGAAGGACAGTGTCCGGATAAGCATCGACGGTGACATCGACCGCTTGCCCCACGTTCATGTGAACGAGCTGCGTCTCCTTGAAGTTGGCGGTGACCCACATCTCGTCGGGCACGACCGCGACCAGCGCCTGACCGGGCGTGACGTAGTTGCCGAGGTTCACGGTGCGGCGCGTCACCTTCCCGGCTTGCGGCGCGAGCACTTCCGTGTAGCTCAGTTGCAGCCTGGCGTTGTCGACATCGGCATGATTCTGCCGCACCGACGCCAGCGCGGCATCGATCTTCGTTTTCTGCGATGCAACCTGCGCCTCGCCCGCCTGGACCGCCTGTTTTGCGCTGTCGAGCTTGGCAAGCGCGCTCTTGGTCGTCGCCTGGCTTTGTTCGAGTTGCTGGCGCGTGATGGCGGCGGGGTCCGTTCCCGTGAAGCGGGTCAGGTCCTGCTGCGCCTGCGTCAGGTCGGCTTGCGCCACGCGCACTTGCGAGATCTGTTGCGCCAGGCTCGCCGTCTGGTAAAGCAGGTCGGCACGCGCCTGCGCGACTTGCGCCACGGCATTGGCTTCCTGCGCTTCGGCTTGTTCGAGCTTCACTTCAAAGTCGCGCCGGTCGATGCGCAAGAGCGGCTGATTCTTCTCGACATGCTGGTTATCGGCTACAAGCAGTTCGATGACCCGCCCGCTCACCTGCGACGCGATCTGGCTCTGATTGCTGTCAATGAAAGCGTCGTCAGTGCTTTCGTAATGCCGGCTGTGCAGCCAGTACGCCACGCCCGCAACCACGCAAACCAGCAGCACCACGCCACCGATCACCGCGTTCAGGCGCTTGCGCCCCGGGCTCATCGGCTTGGATGTTTCCTGTTCCTGCCCCTTTGTTTGCGCGTCGTCGCCTTCGGGCTTTTCGCCGCCGGAGGGCGTACTGTTTTCGCTTTCACTTCCGGCCATTGCATTCTCCAAAATAATATTGAGATGCATTCTACAATAGAACGGAACGGTATCGTTCTATTCAAAAAGCCTGCGATAATCCGGTCAGGTAATTAGCGAAGGAACAGTTGTGAGCCGCACCCCGAAAAGTGTTGATGCAGATGTCTCGCCCTGCCCGATCAGGTCGATCTTCTCGCGCAAGAAAGGCCGTCCGTCGAACGCAATGGCGGGCGACGTCGAAGAGCGGATCCTCGATGCCGCCACGGCCATGTTCCTTCAGCACGGGTTCGGCGGGGCATCGCTTGAACGTATCGCCGAGGCGGCGGGCGCGGGCAAGGCGACGCTCTACAGCCGCTATAGCGGCAAGGAAGCGCTGTTTTCGGAAGTGGTCAAGCGCAACTGCGAACGCAGTCTGCAACTCGTGTATGACGCGCCGCAATCGGCGGAACTCCCGCAACGGCTCGTTGCCGTGACGCAGACGCTCGTCACGCGCTTGCTGAGCGACGAAGTGATCGCGCTCATACGGATGGTGGTGGCGGATGCGCCGCGGTTTCCATCGCTGGCGAAACTCACGAGCGACGCCGGCAGGTCGCGCGCAGTCGAAGCGGTGGCGACCATGATCGCCGAACACTCGGGACGCTCCCTCGACGCCCGCACACGGGCCGCGAACAAACGGCACGCGCACGCGTTGGCAACCCAACTCCTGGATGCAATCGTCTCCCCGATGCTAATGCGAGGCTTGATGGGTGAAGACCTCGATGAAATCCGCGGAGATATCCGCTCGCATGTGAAGCAGACGGTCGCGCTTTTCGTGGCGGCCGACGCGCTGCACGCTTTTCTGTAAGCGTTCGACGGCTTGGGCACATACTTGTATATTAATGAGACAGCTTGCCGTCAGGGCCGCAGGTCACCTTGTCAGTGTGGGTCTATCGATTAGAAGAAACAGGCTAAACCATGAAATACAAGGATTATTACGCCGTGATGGGTGTCCCGCGAACGGCCACCGAGGCGGAAATCAAGACTGCGCATCGCAAGCTCGCGCGCAAGTTTCACCCGGACCTGAACAAGGACGCGGACGCCGAGTCACGCTTCAAGGAGGTAGGCGAGGCGTATCAGGTGCTGAGAGACGCGGAAAAGCGCGCCGCATTCGATGCCCTCGGCACGGGTCTCAAAGATGGCGATGAGATTCGTCCGCGCCCGGATGTCAGCGATGGTTTCGAGTATCAGGGAGCCGGCGGCGCGCAGGATACGGACGACTTCTTCAGCGATCTTTTCGGTGCGCGCCAACGCCATGCGCCGCGCTCCCAATCGTTCGACTGGCGCGGCGAGGACCATCACGCGCGGGTATCGGTGAGCCTGGAGGACACGTACAACGGCGCGCAGCGGACTTTTACGCTGCAAATGCCATCCGTCGATGACCACGGACGCGTCACTTATCAAACCCGCACGCTCGATGTATCGATTCCGAAAGGCATTCTCGACGGCCAGCGCCTCCGGCTCGCTGGCCAGGGCGGCGCCGA